>DASSRF010000365.1:0-3431 GCA_035701945.1 Caldimonas sp.
TCGGAGGTGGCCGAGTTTTCCGAGCTCATCCGCGAGTTCCGGGAGGAGGGCAGGGCCGTCCTGCTGGTCGACCACAATGTGAAGAGCGTCGCCGCTCTCGTGGACCGCGTGCTCGCGATGTATCTCGGCGAGCGCATCGCCGAAGGCACCGCGGCCGAGGTGATGCGCGACGAGACGGTGCGCCGCGTCTATCTCGGCGGCGCCCTCGTCCGCGCCGCGCGCGACGCCGAGCCCGCCGCGCACGGCGCGCCGCTGCTCGAGGTGCGCGACGTCGAGGTGCGCTACGGCAAGGCGCTCGCGGTGCAGGGCGTGTCGCTGCACGTCCGCGAAGGCGAGTTCGTCGCCCTCGTCGGGCTCAACGGCGCCGGCAAGACGACGCTCTTCAACGCGATCTCCGGCCTCGTCCGCCACCGCGGCGAGGTCCGCTGGGCGGGCGAGCCGCTCGCGGGCCTGACGCCGGCAGCGATCGCACGGGGGGGCATCGTGCAGTGCCCGGAGACGCGCGAGCTGTTCGGCGACATGACGGTGCGCGAGAACCTCGAGCTCGGCGGCCATCGGCTCGAAGCGGCCGCGCTCGCCGGACGGCTCGAGTGGCTGTTCGACCTGTTCCCGATCCTGCGCGAGCGCGCCGGCCAGGTCGCGCGGACGCTGAGCGGCGGCGAGCAGCAGATGCTCGCGATCGCGCGCGCGCTGATGATGGAGCCGCGCCTGCTCATCCTCGACGAGCCGACGCTCGGTCTCGCGCCGGTGATCCTCGAGACGCTGTCGAACGCGCTGCACCGGCTGCGCAGCACCACTCGCCTGACGGTGCTGCTCGGCGAGCAGAACGTGACCTTCGCGCTGCCGCACGCCGACCGGCTGTACGTGCTCGACCACGGCCGCCTCGCGTGGGAAGGCGAGCCGGAACGCTTCGAGACCGAAGCGGCCGAGGCGTATCTCTGACGGAAACCTGACTCGCCTGCGCCCGACGCCTGTTCCGGGGTAAATGCCGAGTCGCGCAAGCGAGCCGCGGGCCGACAGTTGCCTTCGACACCGAGGTTCGAGGAGCTGCGCATGCGATCGTTCAGGCTGGCCGTCCCGTGGGTTGTCTCGGCGGTGCTGGTCGCCGCGTGCGGAGGCGGCGATCCCGACGTCCCGGGGAGCGGCGCTCCCGCCGGTGCGCCGACCGAGAAGGGCGCGTTCACCGCGGTCGTCTCGTTCGGCGACAGCCTGAGCGACGTCGGCACGTACGCGCCGGCGACTTCGCTCGCCGGCAACGGCACGGCGCCCTTCTTCGGCGGCAAGTTCACGACCAACGAGACGAGCAACGGCGTTCCCGACGCGAACGCGCTCGGCAAGGTGTGGGTCGAAGACGTCGCCGCCGACCTCGGGATCCTCGTGACGCCGGCCGAGGTCGGCTTCGCGGGCACCTCGGTCAAGTGCCCGGCCGCGGCGAACCCGGCGATCGCCTCGACGTGCACCGCGTACGGCCAGGGCGGATCGCGCGTCACCGACCCGAACGGCATCGGCCACGACACCGGAGCGCTGACGGTGCCGGTCGTGACGCAGATCGCCAACCATCTCGCCCGCTTCGGCAGCTTCAAGGCGAGCGACCTCATCTTCGTCTACGCCGGCAGCAACGACGTCTTCACCCAGTTCGGAACGTTCGCGGCGGCGGCGGCGCAGATCCAGGCGCAGGCCGCGGGCGGCGCGATCAGTGCCGACGAGGCGAACCGGCAGCTGTTCGCGGCTCAGAACACCGCGCTCGCCGCGATGAAGCAGGCGGCGCAGGAGCTCGCCACCGACATCCGGACGCAGATCCTCGCCAACGGCGGCAAGTACGTCGCGGTGATGACGCTGAGCGACATCGCGGACACCCCGTTCGGCAACTCGCTGCCGGCCGACGCACGCTCGGTGCTGACGGCGCTCTCGCAGAACTTCAACGTCTGGCTGCGCGACGGCCTCGCCGGCCAGCCGGTGCAGATCATCGACACCTTCGCTCTCTTCAAGGACGCGTACCAGAACCCCGCCGCGTTCGGTTTCGTCAACAACACGACGCCGGCGTGCGACGCCGCCAAGATCCAGGCGATCACCAGCGGGCAGGTCACCGACGGCTCGTCGCTGTTCTGCAACGCGACGCCCGGCGCGCCGTACAACGGCCTGACCGCAGGCGCCGACGTCAACACCTGGCAGTTCGCCGACAGCGTCCACCCGACGACCGGCGGTCACAAGGTGATCGCCGCCGCATTCGAGGCGCAGCTCCACGCCTTCGGCTGGATCTGATCCTGAACACGAAGGGGGCTCCATGCATCCGATCACCCTGCGCGGCGCCGTCGCCGCCGCCCTCGCCTTGCTCGCGCCGTGCGCGCTCGCCCAGTCGCAAGGCGCGAACGTCGTCAAGTTCGGCATCACCGAGTACACGACGCACGCGAAGACGAACGGGATCTCCGGCGTCGGCATTCCGCCGGGCGCGGACGTCGACGTCAGCAACGCGACGACGGTCATCTTCGTCTACGAGCGCCTCTTCACGCCCAACATCGGCCTCGAGCTCGTGATCGGCGTGCCGCCCAAGCTGAAGGCGACGGCGACCGGCAGCGCGGCCTTCCTCGGCGAGGTGCTCACGGTCAAGAACGTCTCGCCGACGCTGCTGCTGAACTACCACTTCTTCTCGCCGGCGGACGCGTTGCGGCCGTACGTCGGCGCCGGCATCAACTACACGCGCTTCACGTCGGCGCACTCGAGCATCGCCCCCGACGTCGAGCTCGGCTACTCGACCGGCCTCGCGGTCCAGGCGGGAATCAGCTACGCGATCACGAAGGACCTCGGCCTCTTCGCCAGCGTCGCCAAGCTCGACGTCAAGAGCAAGGTCGTCGCGACCGGCGCGACGGTGTTGACGACGACGGTCGACTTCCGGCCGATCGTCTATTCGGCCGGCATCTCGTACCAGTTCTGATCACGGTCGCCGCGCGCCGGCTCAGCACTCGACGATGTTGACCGCGAGGCCGCCGCGCGCGGTCTCCTTGTACTTGGCCATCATGTCGGCGCCGGTCTCGCGCATCGTCTTGATCACCTTGTCGAGCGACACGTGGTGCGAGCCGTCGCCGTGCAGCGCCATCCGCGCGGCGTTGATCGCCTTGACCGACGCGACCGCGTTGCGCTCGATGCACGGGATCTGGACGAGCCCGCCGACCGGATCGCAGGTCAGGCCGAGGTGGTGCTCCATGCCGATCTCGGCCGCGTTCTCGACCTGCTGCGGCGTGCCGCCGCTGACCGCGCAGAGCGCGCCCGCGGCCATCGAGCACGCGACGCCGACCTCGCCCTGGCAGCCGACCTCGGCGCCCGAGATCGAGGCGTTCTCCTTGTAGAGGATGCCGATCGCCGCCGCCGTCAGCAGGAAGTCGACGACGCCGGCGTCGCTCGCGCCTTCGACGAAGCGGGTGTAGTAGTGCAGG
>DASSRF010000366.1:0-3675 GCA_035701945.1 Caldimonas sp.
GCGCCGCTTCGTCGCCGTCCAGCCGGCAGCGCGCCGCGACGGCCGATGAGCTCGCGGCACGAGCGCGCCGTCGCGGCGCCGGTGCAACGCCGCCGGCTGCTCGGCGCCGCCGCGGCATCGCTCGTCGCCTCGACGCTCGCGCTCGCCCAGGCGAGGCGGCTGCCTCGCGTCGCGTTCGTCTCGAGCTCAGCGAGCCCGAGCGCGCAGCGCGCCGATCCGGCCGCCGCGGACGTGCGCGCGTTCGTGCGCGGCCTGCGCGATCTCGGCTTGGTCGACGGCCGCGATGTCGTCGTCGAGCGCCGTTCCACCGCAGGCCGCATCGACGGCCTCGCCGCGCTCATGGACGAGCTCGTCAGGAGCGGCGTCGACGTCATCGTCACGGTCGGCGGCCCTGCGACGTGGGCGGCGCACCGCGCGACGCGTCGCATCCCGATCGTCGCGCTCGTCGACGAGGTGCTCGACACCGGGCTCGTCGACAGCCTCGCGCGGCCGGGACACAACGTGACCGGAATCGGCGAGAGCGACGTCGCGATCCACGGCAAGCGGCTGCAGCTGCTCAAGCAGGCGGTCCCGACGACGTCGCGGGTCGCGGTCATCACCTACACCCAAGGCCCGAACGACCGCGGCGAGTGGCGGCGCCAGCTCGACGCGGCCGCGGCGGCGCAGAAGCTCGCGATCGTGTGGCTCGCGGTCGACGCGCCCGAGCAGTTCGATGCGGCGTTCGCCGCGATCGTGCGCGCCGGTGCCGACGCGATCTACGCCACCGCGACGTACGTCAACGACGTGCACGCGCGACGCATCGCCGACTTCGCGCTCGAGCGCCGGCTGCCGTCGATCGGCTTCGCGAAGGACGGGATGCTGCTCAGCTACGAATCGGACGAGACCGAAACGCTCGCTCGCGCGGCGGCCTTCGTCAAGAAGATTCTCGACGGCGCGCCCCCAGGCGAGCTGCCGTTCGAGCAGCCCACGAAGTTCGACCTTACGGTCAACCTGAAGACGGCGAAGGCGCTCGGCATCGCCGTGCCGCGCGCGATGCGATCGAGCGCGCAGTCGCTGATCGAGTGACGCCGCCCGGCCGGCGCGTGCGGCCGGAAGGCTGCGCCGGCGCGAGGCGAGCGCCGGTCAGCCCGCCGAGCTCGCGGCGGGCGCGTGCGTCGTCGCGTGCGAGCCGTGCTGGCGGCGCTTCTTCGCTGCGGCGTGGATGTCCTTCTCGCACGCGGTGCGCTCGTCGCCGGTCATCTGCTTGCATTGCGTCGCGATGTCCGAGCCGATCCTCGGGCCTTGCGGCTGCGACGCGGCGGCGCCGGACGAAGGAGCTGCGACCACCGCGAACGGCAGCGAGCAGGCGAGGACGACGCCGATGCCGCGGCGAACCAGGGAAGACGACAGCGTGACCATGGTCATGTCTCCGAGCGCGTGCGAATGGTTCGGACCGGCAACCGACGTGCCGGTCGCGGCGCTCGCTACGATGCGCGGATCCGATCCGCGAGGGCACGCCATGCCGATCGTCGAGCTCCAGGTCAACGGCGTCCAGCGCTCGCTCGACGTCTGGGACGCCGAGATGCCGCTCCTCTACGCGCTGCGCAACGACCTCGGCCTGCACGCCGCGAAGTTCGGCTGCGGCCTCGGCCAGTGCGGGTCGTGCACGGTGCTGCTCGACGACGCGCCGGTGCGGTCGTGCACGGTGAAGGTCGGCGACGCGGCCGGCCGCCGCGTCGTCACCGCCGAGGGTCTCGGCACCCCCGAGCGGCCGCACCCGGTGCAGGCGGCGTTCATCGCCGAGCAGGCGGCGCAGTGCGGCTACTGCACCAACGGCATGGTGATGGGAGTCGTCGCGCTGCTGAAGCGCGAGCCGCGGCCGACGCGCGAGCAGGCGCAGCGCGCGCTCGCCGGCAACCTCTGCCGCTGCGGCTCGCACGACCGCGTCCTGCGCGCCGTCGAGCGCGCCGCCGACGCGACGAGGAGGGCGTGACGATGGCCGCGCTCGCCGATCGTTCGCTCGTCTCCGTCGCGTTGACACGGCGCCGCCTGCTCGAGGCCGGCGCGCTCGTCGTCGGCTTCTCGCTCGCGCCCTCGCTCGCTCGCGCGCAGTCGGCGGCGCGTGCCGCGCCGGCGCTGCCGCTCGACGCCGTCGACTCGTTCCTCGCCGTTCGCGCCGACGGCACGGTCGTCGTCCATTCGGGCAAGGTCGACCTCGGCACCGGGCATCGCATCGCGATGCGGCAGATGGTCGGCGAGGAGCTCGAGCTCGGCGTCGACCGCATCGAGCTGATCGAGGGCGATACCGCGCTGACGCCGAACCAGGGGCCGACCGCGGGCAGCACCGGCGTCATGCGCGGCGGCGTCCAGCTGCGGCAGGCGGCCGCGACGGCGCGCGAAGCTCTCCTCGCGCTCGCGGCCGAGCGCTTGCAGCGGCCGGCGAGCGAGCTCGCGCTCGGCGAAGGCCAGGTGCGCGCAGCCGACGGCCGCAGCGTCGCGTTCGCCACGCTGCTCGGCGGTCGCGGCTTCGACGTCAAGATGAATCCGAAGGCGGCGCTGAAGCCGCCGGCGCGCTACGCGATCGTCGGCAAGTCGCTGCCGCGCCCCGACATTCCCGCCAAGGTCACGGGGCGACACGTGTACGTCCACGACTTCGCCGTTCCCGGCATGCTGCACGGCCGCGTCATCCGTGCGCCCGCGGTCGGCGCCAAGGTCGAGGCGGTCGACGAGTCGTCGATCGCCGCGCTGCCCGGAGTTCGCGTCGTCCGCATCGCCGACTTCGTCGGCGTCGTCGCCGCCGACGAGTGGGCCGCCGTGCGTGGGGCGCGCGAGCTGCGCGTGCGCTGGAGCGAGAGCGCGCAGCTCGTCGGCAACGACGCGCTCGAGCAGTGGGCGAGGAGCGGTCCCTTCGTCGCCGAGGAGACGCTCGTCGCCAAGGGCGCGTCCGAGCGTGTCGCCGCGCTCGGCGATGCGCCCGGCGCGCTGCGCGCGACGTATGCGTGGCCGATCCAGTCGCACGGCTCGATCGGGCCGTCGTGCGCCGTCGCCGACGTCGGCGCCGACCACGGCACGGTCTGGACTGCGTCGCAGGCGACGCACCGCTTCCTCAACATCTTCGCCGCGCTCGTCGAGGTGCCGCGCGACAAGCTCCGCGTCGTCTACCTCGACGGCGCCGGCTGCTACGGCATGAACGGCCACGACGACGCCGCGGCCGACGCGGTGCTGCTGTCGAAGGCGGTCGGCCGCCCGGTGCGGGTGCAGTGGAGCCGCGCCGACGAGCTCGGCTGGGATCCGAAGGGCCCGCCGCAGCTGCTCGAGGTGCAAGGATCGCTCACCGCCGACGGCCGCATCGACGCCTGGCGCACCGACATGTGGGTGCCGCGCGCGACCGCGAACCTCGAATGGATTCCGCTGCTCGCGCCGCTCGCCGCCGGCATGAAGCAGCCCGTCGGACAGCTCGTCGGCCTCGTGTCGCAGAACGGCGACCCGCCGTACCGCGCTCGAGGCGTGCGCGTCGACGCGCACTGGCTCGGCCCGGCGCCGCTCCGGCCGTCGAACATCCGCGCGCCGGGCAAGGTCGCGAACTGCTTCGCGGTCGAGAGCTTCGTCGACGAGCTCGCCGCGCAGGCGAAGGTCGACCCGATCGAGTTCCGCGTCCGCGACCTCGCCGACCCGCGCGGCGTCGAGGCGATCCGC
>DASSRF010000367.1:0-3442 GCA_035701945.1 Caldimonas sp.
CCCCGACCTCGCGCGGGCCAGGCTGTTCGTGATGGTCGGCACCGCCGAGGACCACCACTCGAACCCGCTCAAGATCGCGATCGCCGACTTCAAGCGGCGCGGCGGACGCTTCGTCTCGATCAACCCGGTACGCACCGGCTATTCGGCGATCGCCGACGAGTGGATCGCGATCCGGCCCGGCACCGACGGCGCGCTCTTCATGGCGCTGCTGCACGAGCTGATCGCGGGCGACCTCGTCGACCGCGCGTTCCTCAAGCGCCATACCAACGCGCCGCAGCTCGTCGTCCTCGACGTCGGCGAGCGCGAAGGCATGTTCGCGCACGATCCCGCCAAGGGTCCGCCGGGCGACGGCCGCCATCCGCACAACAAGCTCGTGTTCGACCGCGCGTCGCGGACGATCGTCGCGGCGTATCCCGAAGGCGTCGCCGACGGCGTCGACGCCGCGCTCGAAGGCCGCTACGCGCTCGCGGACGGCACCCGAGTCGCGCCGGCGTTCGCGCTGCTGCGCGAGCGCGTCGCGGCGTGCACGCCCGAATGGGCCGAGGCGATCACCGGCATCGCCGCTGCACGCATCCGCGCGCTCGCGCGCGAGCTCGGCGAGACGGCCCTGCACGACGCGTTCGAGCTGCCGATCGCGTGGACCGACGCCTGGGGCAAGCGCCATCCGACGACGCAGGCGCGTCCGGTCGCGTTCCACGCGATGCGCGGGCTCGCCGCCCACTCGAACGGCTTCCAGACGGTGCGCGCGCTCGCGGTGCTGATGAGCGTGCTCGGCACGATCGACGCGCCCGGCGGCTTTCGCCACAAGGCGCCGTACCCGCGCCACATCGTGCCGAACTTTCGCGCCTTCAATTCGCCCGACATGATCCGGCCCGAGACGCCGCTCAACGCCGCTCCGCTCGGCTTTCCCGCCAGCCCCGACGAGCTCGCGATCGAGGACGACGGCACGCCGATGCGGATCGACCACGCGTTCTCGTGGGAGGCGCCGCTGTCGGCGCACGGCCTGATGCACACGGTCGTTCGCAATGCCACGCGCGGCGACCCGTACCGGCTCGACACGCTGCTGCTCTTCATGGCGAACATGGCGTGGAACTCGACGATGAACACGGTCGAGGTCCGCGAGATGCTCACCCGCAGGAACGCCGACGGCGAGCACGAGATCCCGTTCCTCGTCGTCTGCGACGCGTTCAGGAGCGAGACGGTCGAGTTCGCCGACCTCGTCCTGCCCGACACGACGTACCTCGAGCGGCACGACGTGATGAGCATCCTCGACCGGCCGATCTCCGAGTTCGACGGCCCCGCCGACTCGGTCCGCGTTCCGGTCGTGCCGCCGCTCGGCGAGTGCCGGCCGTTCCAGGACGTCCTCGTCGAGCTGGCGTCGCGGCTCAAGCTGCCGGCGTTCACGACCGCGACGGGCGAGCGCAAGTTCAGCGACTACGCCGATTTCGTCGTCCGCTACGAATCGGCGCCGGGCGTCGGCTTCCTGATGGGCTGGCGCGGCGAGAACGGCGACGAGCACCTGCGCGGCGCGCCCAATCCGGACCAATGGCGCAGGTACGCCGAGAACGACTGCGTCTTCCACCTGCGGCTGCCCGAGTCGATGCACTACATGCGCAACTGGAACCGCGAGTACCTCGACTACGCGAAGGAGAAGGGCTGGCGGCAGAAGAACGACGTCGTCCAGGTGTGCATCTACAGCGACACGCTGCAGACGTTCCGCCTCGCCGCCGAGGGCAAGACGCCGGGCCGGCGGCCGCCGCCGCATTTGCGCGAGCGGATCGCGACGCACTTCGACCCGCTGCCGTTCTGGTCGCCGCCGCTCGAGGATGCGTTCGTCGACCGCGCGCGCTATCCGCTCGCCGCGATCACGCAGCGGCCGATGGCGATGTACCACTCGTGGGACTCGCAGAACGCGTGGCTGCGCCAGATCCACAGCCACAACTACCTGTTCGCGCATCCTTCGGCGGCGGCGGCGGCGGGAGTCGCCGACGGCGGCTGGTGCTGGGTCGAGAGCCGCTGGGGGCGCGTGCGCTGCATGCTGCGCACGAGCGAAGCGGTCGAGCCGGGCACCGTGTGGACGTGGAACGCGATCGGCAAGGCCGACGGCGCGTGGCACCTCGCTCCCGGCGCCGACGAGGCGAGGAAGGGGTTTCTCCTCAACCACCTGATCACCGACGCGCTGCCGGCCGAAGGCGGTGCGGTGAGCAACTCCGACCCGGTCACCGGGCAGGCGGGCTGGTACGACGTCCGCGTCCGCATCGCGCCGTGCAGCGCCGACGAGGAAGCGGCGACGTCGCCGCAGTTCGCGCGAGGTGCGCGTTGATCGCCTCGCTGCTCGCGCTCTTCAAGCGCGCCGAGCGCGCGCCGGCCGAGCGCATCGAGCATGCGCCGGCGCAGGCCGCCACGGCGCCTGCCGCCGGCCGCCAGCTCGCGCTCGTCATCGACCTCAACGTCTGCGTCGGCTGCCACGCCTGCGTGACCTCGTGCAAGGAATGGAACACGTTCGGCGCCGCCGGCCCGCTCGCCGACGAGAACGCGTACGGCGCGGCGCCGACCGGGACGTTCTTCAATCGCGTGCAGACGTACGAGGCCGGCGTCTTTCCCGCGACCGAGACGATCCACTTCCCGAAGAGCTGCCTGCACTGCGAGGACCCGCCGTGCGTTCCGGTCTGCCCGACCGGCGCCAGCTACAAGCGAAAGAGCGACGGCATCGTCCTCGTCGACTACGACAAGTGCATCGGCTGCAAGTACTGCGCGTGGGCGTGCCCGTACGGGGCGCGCGAGCTCGACGAGAAACGCCAGGTGATGACCAAGTGCACGCTGTGCGTCGACCGCATCGAGGACGAGGCGCTCGCTCCCGCCGATCGCAAGCCCGCGTGCGTCAAGGCGTGCCCGACCGGAGCGCGCATCTTCGGCGACGTCCACGATCCGGAGTCGGACGCGGCGCGCGCGATCCGCGAGCGCGGCGGCTACGCGCTGATGCCCGAGTGGAACACGCGGCCGGCCAACCACTACCTGCCGCGCCGCATCACGGGCTCGGTCGGCGCTGCCGCGCGCGCGCCGCGCGAGACCGGCGGCGACGCTACCGACGACGGCGGGCGCGGCGCGCCGGGCCCGGCATGAACCCGGCGCTCTCGGTCGTCGTCTTCACGACCGCGGCAGGCGCCGGGCAAGGCCTCGTCGTCGCGCTCGCGCTCGCCGCGCTGACCGGGATCTCGATCGCGCCGGCGTCGCTGCGCGGCGGGCTCGCCGTCGCGATCGCTCTCCTCGTCGTCGGCCTCGCGGCGTCGTTCCTCCACCTCGGGCGTCCGAGCCGCGCCTGGCGCGCCTGGCTGATGTGGCGGACGTCGTGGCTGTCGCGCGAGGTGATCGTGCTGCCGGCGTTCATCGCGCTCGTCGCCGCGTGGTGGCTCGTCGCGCGCGACGGCGCGGGCGCGCCGCC
>DASSRF010000368.1:0-2609 GCA_035701945.1 Caldimonas sp.
CGTCAGCCGCGCGATCCTCGAGCGCATCCTCGACGACACCGAGGAGCACATCGACTTTCTCGAGACGCAGCTGGAGCTCGTCGGCAAGCTCGGCGAGCAGAACTACCTGCAGTCGCAGACCGAGTCCTGAGGGTCCGCCGGGCGACCGTCACGCGCCGGGCGAGCGCCTGCGTCCTCACCCGGATTCCCCTTCGGCGGCCATGGCTTGCAAATGTGAATCATTCGCATTACAGTGGCGCCGTGATCGTTTGCGTCTGCCACCGCGTCTCCGACCGCGCCATCGCTGCCGCCGTCGAGGACGGCTGCCGTACGTTCGAGCAGCTGCAGCTCGAGCTCGGCGTCGCCACGCGCTGCGGCGCGTGCCGCACCTGCGCGCGCGAGACGTTCGAGCGGCACGCCGGAGGCTGCTGCGCAGCGCGCGGCGTCGCCGTGCAGGCACCGACCGGCAACGCCGTCGCCGTCGTCGCGGCCTGACGTCACCGGCGACGCGCGCCGCGCGGTCGCGACGGCCGTGCCGGCGCGGGGAGCTGAAACGCTGGTGGAGAGGGTGGGATTCGAACCCACGTCACGGTATGACCGTGAACCGGATTTCGAGTCCGGCGCATTCGACCACTCTGCCACCTCTCCGATCGGGTGCTTCGGCGGGTCGTTGCCGAGGGCGCGATTCTAGGGCCTTGCGCGCACGCGACCGCGCGACGCCGGCGCTTCACTCCTCGGTGGCGAGCGTCATCGGCGCGAAGCGCGGATCGCTCAGCCGCGTCTGCCAGCGCTCGCCGGGGCGCAGCGGCGCGGCGTCGGTGATCGTTCCCGTCGTGACGATGTCGCCGGCGACGATCGGCCAGCGCTCGGGCTGCGCCGCCATCGCGTCGACCCAGAGGCGAAGCGCGTGCAACGGTCCGTCGAGCACGATGTCGGCGCGCCCGGTCTCGACGTCGCGGTCGTCGCAGGAGAGCACGACCTCGACCGCGGCAAGCTCGGCGGCGACGCGCGCGCGCTCGAAGCGCGCGACTGGCACGCGCGGGCCGACGAAGAGACGGCCGTGCAGCGCGAAGTCGGCGACGGTGTCGGCAGCAGCGAAGCGCCAGTCGGCGAAGTGCGTGTCGACGATCTCGAAGCCGTGCGCGACCCACTCGATGCAATCGAACAGCTCCTCGCGGCTCTGCCCCGCGGCTGGCGTGCGCGCGAAGCCGAACATGATCTCGGGCTCGAGGCGCGGCGCCGAGAACTGCGCCAGCGACACCGTCGCGCGTGCGGCATCGACGCGTTCGACCGTCGTGTCCCAGACCGGGCCCCAGATCGGCTCGAAGACGCCGTAGCGCGCCCAGATGCCGCGGTTGGTGAAGCCGATCTTGTAGCCGAGCGCACGCTCGCCGCGCGCCAGGCGCATGCGCCGCAGCTCGTCGGCGACGACGTAGGCGTCGGCCACCTTGAACGACGGATCGGCGCCGCTGATCGTCGCCAGCTGCGAAGCGCGGTCGCGCGCCGCGAGCAGCTCGCGCGCGCGCTGCGCGACGAGCGTCGGCGCGGTCTCGACCGTCATGCGCGGAGCACCTCGACGCCGCCGAGATACGGCCGCAGCGCCGCAGGAACGGTGACCGAGCCGTCGGCGTTCTGACAGTTCTCGAGCACCGCGACGAGCGCGCGGCCGACGGCGAGCCCCGAGCCGTTGAGCGTGTGCACGAATTCGTTCCTGCCCTGCGCCGTCTTGAATCGCGTCTGCATGCGGCGCGCCTGGAACGCTTCGCAGTTCGAGCACGAGCTGATCTCGCGGTAGGTGTTCTGCGCCGGCACCCAGACCTCGAGGTCGAACGTCTTCGCCGAGCCGAAGCCGAGATCGCCGGTCGCGAGCTCGACGACGCGATACGGCAGCTCGAGCTTCCTGAGCACCGCCTCGGCGTGGCCGACCATCTCGTCGAGCGCCGCGTAGCTGCGCTCGGGGTGCACGATCTGCACCATCTCGACCTTGTCGAACTGGTGCTGGCGGATCATGCCGCGCGTGTCCCGACCGGCGCTGCCCGCCTCGGAGCGAAAGCACGGCGTGTGGGCGGTCAGCCGGATCGGCAGGCTCGCCTCGGCGAGCACCTGCTCGCGAACGCTGTTGGTGAGCGAGATCTCGGAAGTCGAGATCAGGTACTGCTCGCTCGCGGCGGCGACGGCCTCTCCCGATGCGTCCTGCTCGCCGCGGTAGACCCAGAACATCTGGTCCTTGAACTTCGGCAGCTGCCCGGTGCCTTCGAGGACCTCCCGGTTGACGACGTACGGCGTGTAGCACTCGGTGTAGCCGTGCTCCCGCGTATGCGTGTCGAGCATCAGCTGCGCGAGCGCACGATGCATCCGCGCGAGGTCGCCGCGCAGGAACGTGAAGCGCGCGCCCGAGAGCTTCGCTCCGGTCTCGAGGTCGAGCCCGAGCGGCGCGCCGACGTCGACGTGGTCGCGCGGCGCGAAGTCGAAGCTGCGCGGCGTTCCCCAGCGGCGCAGCTCGACGTTGGCGCTCTCGTCGGCACCAACCGGCACGCTCGGATGCGGCAGGTTGGGAATCGCCATCAGCTGCGCGCCGAGCTCGACTTGGATCGCGGCGAGGCGCTCGGCGGAGCGCTCGAGCTCGCTGC
>DASSRF010000369.1:0-2791 GCA_035701945.1 Caldimonas sp.
CGAGTCGCTGCTGCCCGCCAACGCTGCGCTGTTCGAGCGCCTGGGCGTTCGCGAGCAGGTCGAGGCGATCGGGATGACCAAGTACGGCGTCGAGTTCGTCTCGCCCGACCACGACCATCGCCAGTTCATCGAGTTCAGCGAGGCGTGGGACAAGTCGATGCCGTACGCGTGGCAGGTGCGCCGCTCCGAGCTCGACGAGCTGCTCTTTCGCGACGCCGCCGCCAAGGGCGCGCGCACGTTCGAGGGCCAGCGCGTCCGCGAGGTCGCGTTCGACGGCGACGGCGCGACCGCGGTCGTCGAGCTCGACGACGGCACCCGCGTCGACTGGCGCGCGCGCTTCGTCGTCGACGCTTCCGGGCGCGACACGCTGCTCGCCAACCAGCTGCGCTGCAAGGAGAAGAACAGGCGTCACAACAGCTCGGCGCTGTACGGCCACTTCACCGGCGCCGAGCGGCTGCCGGGCAAGCTCGAGGGCAACATCACGATCTTCTGGTTCGAGCACGGCTGGTTCTGGCTCATCCCGCTCGCCGACGGCACGACGAGCATCGGCGCGGTCTGCTGGCCGCACTACCTGAAGTCGCGCAAGAAGCCGTTGCCCGAGTTCTTCGCCGACACGATCGCGATGTGCCCGGCGCTCGCGGCGCGCCTCGCCGGCGCGACGCTCGTCGACGGCCGCGTCACGGCGACCGGCAACTACTCGTACACGAGCGCGACGAGCAGCGGCGATCGCTTCCTGATGATCGGCGACGCGTACGCGTTCGTCGACCCGGTCTTCTCGTCGGGCGTCTACCTGGCGATGCAGAGCGCATTCGACGGCGCGAAGGTCGTGGAAGCCGTGCTCGACGGCAGCCGCGACGCCGCGGCGCTGCGTCGCGCGTTCGATCGCAGCGTGCGCCACGGCCCGCGCGAATTCTCGTGGTTCATCTTTCGCGTCACCAACCCGACGATGCGCGAATTCTTCATGTCGCCGCAGAACCCGTTCCGCGTCAAGGAGGCGCTGATCTCGCTGCTCGCCGGCGACATCTACGGCAAGACGCCGATCTGGCGCTCGATCCGGACGCTGAAGGCGCTCTACTACCTCGTCTCGCTCGGCAACCTCGGGCGCACCGTGCGGGCGTGGAAGCGCCGCCGGGTCAACATCCGCGACGTCGAGGTCCAGGCACCGTGAGGCGCACGGCACGTCGGCGACGCCGCCTCGCCGCGTCGCTCGTCGCGCTCGGCGCCGCCGTGCCTGCGACCGCGTCGCGCGCCGACGAGATGCCGTTGCCGGCGCCGCCGGTCGCGGGACCGGTCGCGCGCGCCGCGTCCGACGAACCGGGCACGCTGCCGCTGTGGGAGCTCGGCGTCGGCGTCGCCGGCTTCCGCTTCGACGACTATCGCGGCTCGGACCACACCAACACCTATGTGCTGCCGATCCCGTTCTTCGCCTACCGCGGCCCGATCCTGCGCGCCGACCGCGAAGGCGCGCGCGCGGTCCTCTTCGAAGGCAGGAAGCTCACCGTCGACTTGAGCCTCGGCGCTTCGGTCCCGACCAAGAGCGAGGCCGAGGGCGCGCGCAGCGGCATGCCCGATCTCGCCGGAACGTTCGAGATCGGCCCGAGCTTCATCGTCGAGCTCTGGCAGTCGGCCAACCGCAGATTCAAGCTCGACCTGCGCATGCCGGTGCGCGAGGCGATCACGCTCGAGCGCTCGCCGCGCGCGATCGGCCTCACGTTCTCGCCGAACCTCAACCTCGACATCGGCGGCCTGCCCGGGCGCGGCAACCTCGGGCTGCTCGCCGGCCCGCTGTTCGCCGACCACCGCTACCACGCGTACTTCTACAGAGTCGCGCCCGAGTTCGCGACCGCGACGCGGCCGGCGTACGAGGCTCCCGGCGGCTACGCCGGCTGGCGCGCGACCGCGGCGTTCTCGCGCCGGTTCGGCACGAGCGCGTGGTTCGGCGCGTTCGTCCGCTACGACAACCTGCACGGAGCGGTGTTCGCGGCGAGCCCGCTCGTTCGCCGCGAAAGCACCGTCACCGCGGGCTTCGGACTCTCATGGATCTTCGCGACTTCGAGCCAGCGCGTCAAAGCCGACGACTGAGCGGCGCGGCGAGGCAGAAGCCGGCGCTCGTCGACCGGCTGCTGTTCGCGTGCGTGCTCGTCCAGCTCGGTGCGATGTCGCTCGCCTGGAACCTCGTCGCGCCGCTGCTCGCCGTCGTGCTGCCGCGCGGCGCCGGCGGCCGCCTCGGCCGCGCCGTCATCTCGCGCGCGTATCGGCTGCTGTGGTCGACGGCGACGCGCTTCGGCCTGATGGAGCTCGACACCGCCGCGCTCGATGCGCTGCGCGACGAGCCCGGCGGACTGATCGTCGCCGCCAACCATCCGAGCATGCTCGACGCGCTCGTCGTCGTCGCGCGGCTGCCGCGCGGCGTCTGCATCATGAAGGCCGAGCTGCTGCGCAACGTCTTCCTCGGCGGCGGCGCCCGGCTCGCGCAGTACATCCGCAACGACGTCGGCCGCGGCATGGTGCGCGACGCGGTCGCGAGCCTGCGCGAGGGCAACCAGCTCGTCCTCTTCCCCGAGGGCACGCGCACCGTGACGTCGCCGATCAACGCGTTCAAGCCCGGCATCACGCTGATCGCGCACCTCGCCGACGTGCCGATCCAGACCGTCGTCATCGAGACGTCGTCGCCGTACCTGACGAAGGGCTGGCCGCTGCTGAAGGCGCCGCCGGTGCCGGTGCGGATGCGCGTCCGTCTCGGCAGGCGCTTCGCCGCCGACGCCGACCACCGCGCGCTGCTGCAGCGCAT
>DASSRF010000370.1:0-4467 GCA_035701945.1 Caldimonas sp.
CGGCACGCACCGCCGTGGGACTGCGGCTTTGCGCGGATCGATGCGCGCATGCAGGACACCGCCGAAGGCTTCGGCCAGCCGATCCGGCACATTTTCGCAGGCTTTTTCGCGATGGAGCGCGAACTGCCCTCGCCGCTCGACGCCGGCGCGAGCCCGGCAGCGACGAGCTGCCCGGTGACGCGGCCGATGACGTCGATGAACGCGACCGGCGCGAGGCCGAGCGCGACGCAGCCGAGCGCCAGCCAGACCATGCCGGCGCGCTCCCACCAGCCGGCGCGGTGGGCGTGGACGAGCTCCTCGCGCGGCTGGCCGAGGAAGACGACGCCGAAGAACTTCACCATCGTGTAGCCGGAGAGCGCCGCGACGAGCGCGATCAGCGCCGCGACGACCGGCACGAGCATGTTGAGGAACGAGCTCGGCAGCCCCGGCGAGAAGAGGAAGCTCTGCAGCAGCAGCCACTCGGAGACGAAGCCGCCGAGCGGCGGCAGGCCGGCGCTCGCGAGCGTGCCGACGAGCGTCAGCCAGGTCACCCACGGCATCAGGCGGACCAGCCCGCCGAGCTTGCCGAGGCTGCGCTGCCCGGTCGCGTGCAGCACGGCGCCGGTGCCGACGAAGAGCAGGCTCTTGAAGAACGCGTGGCTCGCGACGTGGTAGAGCGCCGCCGTCAGCGCGAGCGCCGACATCGGCTTCATGCCGTACGCCGAGAACAGCACCGCGAGGCCGATGCCGGCGAAGACGAGGCCGACGTTCTCGATCGACGAATACGCGAGCAACCTCTTCATGTCGACCTGCACCGCCGCGAAGACGACGCCGAAGAGCGCGCTCGCGAGGCCGATCGCGAGCAGCACCACGCCCCACCACCACAGCTGCGCCGGCAGCAGGTCGAAGGTGACGCGCAGGAGGCCGTAGACGGCGGTCTTCAGCATCACCGCGCTCATCAGCGCCGAGACCGGCGACGGCGCCGCCGGATGCGCCTCGGGCAGCCAGACGTGCAGCGGCACGATGCCCGCCTTGGCGCCGAAGCCGAACAGCGCGAGCAGGAACGCGACCGACGCCCAGAACGGCGACAGGTGCTGGGCGCGCATGTTGGCGAAGGTGTAGTCGCCGGTGTTGGCCTGCAGGACGCCGAACGAGAGCAGGATGCCGATCGCGCCGATGTGGGCGATCAGCAGATAGAGATAGCCGGCCTGCCGGATCTCGGCGAGGCGATGGTTGGCGATGACGAGGAAGAACGACGACAGCGCCATCGTCTCCCACATCACCATGAACGCGTACGCGTCGTCGGCGACGACGACGAGCGCCATGCTGGCGAGGAAGACGTGGTACTCGAGGCAGAGCAGGCCCGGCGGCGTGCCCTCGCCCTTGCGGAAGTAGCCTGCCGCGAACGCGGACACGCCGGCGGCGGTCGCGCCGATCACCATCAGGAAGAAGGCTGCGAGCGGGTCGAGACGGAGGTGGAACGGCAGCCCGGGCAGGCCGAGCGGCAGCACCGCGTGCTCGGGCGGCGAGAACATCGCCAGGAGCGCGGTCGCGAAGAGGAGCAACGCGACCGCGCCGCCGGCGGGGAAGAGCACCTTGGCGACCCAGCCGAGCCTGCGCAGCGCGAACAGGCCGCCGACGCCGACGACGAGCCACGCCGCGGCGGCGACGAGCACCCAGTCGAGCGCGAGCCAGCGCGTCGGGTCGGGAAATCCTGCCACCGGCGTCCTCAGCGGCGTCGTTGCGCCTTGCTCGCCGCGCGGCTACCGCTCGGCGTGTAGCTGACGCCGTGCTGCGACAGGTAGTCGCGGATGAGCTGGCGGACGACCTGCGACGGCGTCAGGTCCTGCGCCGCGCAGAGCCGCTCGAAGGCTTCCTTCTTGGCCGGATCGATCAGCAGCGTCAGGCGTGCGGTCTTCGATTCCATCGCCGGCGCATGTTAATGAGATGCACATCAAAGCATATCGCATTTGCATGTGATGTGCACGCATCGGGGGACGGCGGCGACCCGGAACGACCGGCTTGCGGACGGCGAGCGGCGGTACGCGCCCCATCCGGGCGCGTGAAGAGGACCTGGAACCCGACCGCTAACGGAGCGGCCGTTGCAGCAGCCGCTCGAGGGTGCGCAGCGGCGAGCTGGCGGGCTCGCGCAGGTGCTCGACGTCGATCAGGAACGTCTGCTCGAGCATGTGCTGGCCGCCCATCGCGGCGTGCAGGACCTGGTCGCTGAAGCACACCCAGGTCGTCCCCGGCGCGAAGTCGACCCGCGCCTGCGGGCTCGTGCGCTGGAACTCGAGGTCGGCCTTGGCGCGGTCGTGCAGCCGCAGCATCGCGTGGTCGTACGCGGTGCGCCGCCGCTTCGTGATGCCGAGCGCCGCCATCAGCCACGCCGAGCCCGGCAGCGGCGCGCCGAGCGCGTCGCGGTAGCGGCGCGCGTGCGCGTCGAACGGCTCGCCGACGCGCCAGCGCCGCGGCTCGCCGTTCGGGTTGACGTTGCTGAAGACGCGCAGCAGCCGCGTGCCGCGCATCGGGTTCGACGGGAACGCATCGACGTGCAGGCGCGAGTCGTCCTGGCGCCAGCTGCGGACTCGCGTCGTGACGTCGGTCGGCCTGAACGACGTGTTGCCGCGCCCGAGATGGCCGCGGTAGTGCGGGAAGAGGCGCAGCGCCAGCGCCTCGCTCTGCTCGGCGAAGCGGACGACCATCGCGCGCAGCGCGGTGAGGTCGACCGCGTCGCCGGCGGCGCCGCGCAGCTCGCCCGACGGCCAGCGCACCGAGACGTTCTTCGCCTTCGGATCGGCCCAGCGCGGATCGAGGAAGCGCCGCTCGTCGTCGGCGAGCGCGAACGCGAGGCGCGGAAACGCGAGCACGCGGCCCGACTCGACGACCGTCTCGACGCCGCGCGTCGGACCGTCGTCGGCCCAGGTCGCGTCGTCGTACGTCCTGACGACGTCGGCCGGATCGCTCGGCGCGTCCATCGCCGCCTCGTTCAGCGCACGCGCAGCCCCGGCACGGCGCCGGCGTGCGGGTCGAGCAGGAAGAGGCCCGGATGCGCCTTGTCGTCGGCGTGCGACGCGGCGAGCACCATTCCTTCGCTGAGGCCGAACTTCATCTTGCGCGGCGCCAGGTTGGCGACGACGACGGTGAGCTTGCCGACGAGCTGCTCGGGCGCGTACGCCGACTGGATGCCGCTGAAGACGGTGCGCGTGCGCGCCTCGCCGACGTCGAGCGTGAGCTTGAGCAGCTTGGTCGAGCCGGCGACCTTCTCGGCGGCGACGATGAGCGCGATGCGCAGGTCGAGCTTGGCGAAGTCGTCGATTCCGATCTCGGGGGCGATCGCCTCGCCGCCCGGAAGCGGCAGCGCGATCGCCGTCTCGCTCGCCTTCGCCGCCGGCTCGGGAGATGGAGGCTCGAAAAGCGCGTCGAGCTGCTTCTCCTCGACGCGCTGCATCAGGTGGCGGTACGCCGCGATGCGCTCCGGGACGACGGTCGCGTCGGACCAGCGGAGCTCGCGCGCCATGCCGAACAGCTCGCGCGCGACGCGGCTGGCCGTCGCCGGCAGCACCGGAGCGAGCAGCACCGAGAGCAGCTTGAAGCCGAACAGCGCCCGCGAGCAGACGTCCTGCAGCTCGTCGCGCCGCGCCGGGTCCTTGACGAGCAGCCACGGCTGGCGCTCGTCGAACTCGGCGTTGATGCGGTCGGCGATCGTCATGATGTCGCGCATCGCCTTGCCGAACTCGCGCGTCTCGTAGCTCTGCGCGACGCTCGCCGCGCTCGCGGCGGCGCTCTCGACCATCGCGCCCGGGTCGCCGTGGATGCGGATCGCGCCGCCGAACTGCCGGTTGAGGAACCCCGCGGCGCGGCTCGCGATGTTGACGTACTTGCCGACGAGGTCGCTGTTGACGCGCGCGACGAAGTCGTCGGGGTTGAACTCGATGTCCTCGACGTGCGAGTTGAGCTTGGCGGCGATGTAGTAGCGCAGCCACTCGGCGTTCATGCCGACCTCGAGGTAGCGCGTCGGCGCGATGCCGGTGCCTCGGCTCTTGCTCATCTTCTCGCCGCTGACGGTGATCCAGCCGTGCACGTAGACGCGGTCGGGGACCTTGCGGTGGCTGAACTTCAGCATCGCCGGCCAGAACAGCGTGTGGAAGTAGGCGATGTCCTTGCCGATGAAGTGGATCTGCTCGACCTCGGGGTCGGCCATGAACTCGTCGAACGTGCGCGGCTCGCCGTTCGCTTTCGCTCTGCCCTCGTCGAAGTAGTTCTTCAGCGACGCGAGGTAGCCGACCGGAGCGTCGAGCCAGACGTAGAAGTACTTGCCCGGAGCGTCGGGGATCTCGATCCCGAAGTACGGCGCGTCGCGGCTGATGTCCCAGTCGGCGAGGCCGCCATGGCCGTGCTCGTCGACCTTGAACCACTCGCTGATCTTGTTGAGCACCTCGGGCTGCAGCCGCCCGGGCTCGCGCGTCCACTTCTTCAGGAACTCGA
>DASSRF010000371.1:0-3209 GCA_035701945.1 Caldimonas sp.
GACGACGCGCTCGACGCCGGGCAGCGCGAGCGCGGGCGCGACGTCGACCGCGCCCGGCCGACCGCCGAGCATCGGACAGTGTCGGATCGCCGCGAAGACGAGACCGGACGGCCGCACGTCGATGCCGAAGACCGCGCTGCCGTTGCTCTTCGCGACGACGTCGACGCGCGGCGGCGAAGTGCCGATCAGCTTCCACTGCTCGCGCGGCTTGACGCGCACCTCGCCGCTCGGCGTCGCCGCCGCCATCTTCGCGAGCTCGCCGTAGTGTGCAGAACGCCCCGACGGGTGGCTGACGACGCCGCCGGCGACGGCGAGCTCGTGCAGCGGCTGCTTCCACGCGATCGAGGCTGCGCCGAGCAGCCGCGCGCGCGCCGTCGCGGCAGCGACGCGCAGCACCTCCCAGCTGTCGACGACGCTCGACGAGCCGCCGGTGAGGTTGATGCCGAGCTCGCGTGCGATCTTGGCGACGACCCACTGGCCCGCCTTCGCCGTCGCCGTCTCGTTGCCCGGCTCGGTCTCGCGCGGGTGGAAGTACGGCACGCTCGCGACGAGCGTCGCGACGTTGCCGTAGAGGCGCTCGGGAGGCGCGTCGAACAGGCGCACGCTCGCGAGCGCGACGTCGAGCTCCTCGGCGACCAGCATCGCGAGCGCGGTGTGCGGGCCCTGGCCCATCTCGCTGCGGTGCATCGCGAGCAGGACGGTGCCGTCGGTGGCGATCTTGATCCAGCCGTTGAGCCCGACCTCGCCGTCGGCGACGGGAAGCGCGCCGACGCCGCCGAGCCGCTCGCGCGGCGGCAGCAGCGACCAGCCGACGACGACGGCGCCGGCGGCGCCGATGCCGCTGAGAAGGAGCGCGCGGCGCTTCACGCCATCGCGGTCGCGGCGGCGCGGATCGCCGCGCGCACTCGCGGGTAGGTGCCGCAGCGGCAGACGTTGTCGATCGCGGCGTCGATCTCGGCGTCGCTCGGGCGGCGCGTGCGCGCGAGCAGCGCCGCCGCCGCCATCAGGACGCCGCTCTGGCAGTAGCCGCACTGCGGCACCTGGTGCTCGGCCCACGCGCGCTGCAGCGGATGCGGCGCGTCGCGGCTGCCGAGCGCCTCGATCGTGACGACGCGGCGACCGCCGAGCTTGCCGATCGGCAGCGTGCACGAGCGCACCGCGGCGCCGTCGACGTGGACGGTGCACGCGCCGCACGCGGCGACGCCGCAGCCGAACTTGGTGCCCGTCAGGCCGAGCAGGTCGCGCAGCGCCCAGAGCAGCGGCAGCGCCGGATCGGCGAGGTCGTCGGGGAGCGCGCGCGCTGCGCCGTTGACGAAGATCTCCATCGCGCGTCGGTGTTCGAAAGGCAGCGATTGTGGCGGCTTCGACGCACTCGCCGTCGTTCGGCGCGGGAACGCAGGCGATCTCGGCCAGAATGCAGCCCGGCGACTGCGCCGTGTCGCCTTGCCCGGTCCCGAGATGCCCCGTCCCCGCCGCCTGCTTCGTGCCGTTCTCGTCGCCGCCGCAGCGTGCCTGTGCGGCACGGGCGCCCACGCCCAGAACGCCGTGCTCTACGGACTGATCGATGCCTCGGGAAGCCACGTCAAGGAGGTCGGCCGCAGCTCGCGCTGGCGGCTCGACAGCGGCAACCTGCAGTACAGCTTCGTCGGCTTTCGCGGCACCGAGGACCTCGGCGGCGGCCTGCGCGCGGTCTTCCACCTCGAGTCGTATGTCAGCGTCGACAGCGGCAGCGCCGGCCGGAGCGCGACGGCCGCCGATCCGTTCTGGGCGCGCGAGGCGAGCGTCGGCCTTTCCGGCTCGTTCGGGACGACGGTGCTCGGACGCACCGAGACCCCGCTCTACCGCGCGACGATCAACTTCAACCCGTTCGGCGAGAGCCCCGGCTTCTCGCCGAGCGCGCGCCAGTATTACGGCGCCCGCGGCGCGGTCGTCGGCGACTCGCGCTGGAACAACTCGATCTCGTACGTCAACAACGCGAGCGACGCGCCGCTGCGGATCAGGTTCGGCGCGAGCCTGCCCGAAGACCTCCCCGGCGTCGTTCTCGAGCATGGTCGCAACTACGGGCTGAGCGTCGCCTACATCACCGGTCCGTTCGCGGTCGTCGCCGCTGCCGAGAAGATCCAGAACAGCGCGTTCGCGCTGCCCGCCGGCTTCGACCGCCAGATGGCGTACCAGATCGGCGCGACGTACGACTTCGCGTTCCTGCGCGTCTACGGCCAGGTCGGCCGCGTCAAGACCGAAGCCGACGTCGACGTGCAGACGATCCTGTACCAGCTCGGCGGCGCGATTCCTGCCGGGCCCGGCCTGATCCTCTTCTCGTACGGCAACTCGCACATCAAGTCGAGCGTCAGAGCGGTGACGGACAAGATCGGCTCGATCGGCTACGACTACTTCCTCTCCAAGAACACCGACATCTACGTCGCCGCGATGATCGAGAAGCTCAGCTTCACGTCCTCGGGCAACGCCTTCGCCGGCGGCGTGCGGATGCGCTTCTAGCGGCAGCCGTGGAACCCGCCAGGCTGCGCGCCGGCCGCGCGATCACCCCCGAGCAGTTCGCCGAGCTCGACGACGACGAGCTCGCCCGCCTCGTGCCGCGTGCCTACCGCGACGAATTTCCCGGCAAGGACGGCTGCGCGAACGGCCACTTCTATCTCCACGACGGCCGTGCGTGGAGCTTCTTCAAGGGCGCGCTGCTCGACGAGTAGCGCCGCGCCCGAGACGTCGACTTTCGACCGGGAGGGCTCGAAGTGAGAGGACTCGACAACGCAAGGTCCCTGCCGCGCGCTAGCGCGCCGCTCGCGCTGGCGTTCGCGACGAGCGTCGTCATCGCCCAGCCGTCGTCGTCCGAGCTCGACGGGCGATGGACCGGCAGCGTCCAGGGAGCCGGCGGCGAAACCGCGATCGAAGTCGTCATCCGCGGCGATGCGGGAAGCTGGAGGGCGATCCCTGCGCGCGGTCGCAACCGGGAGAACGCGTGCGCCGGCAAGGAGTTCCCGCTCTCGATGACGCGTGCACAGGGCCCGCACCTCGTGTTGCACGTCGAGGGATCGAAGGCGTTGCAGGGCTGCCCTGACTTCCGGGTCAGGCTCGAGCGAACGAACGACGGGATGCTCGAGGGGTCGCTGCCGAACGGAGCAAAGGTCAGACTCGGCCGTTGACTCCGCGACGACGCAGCGCGTTGCGCGCGACCGACGCGTTCAATCCAGCAC
>DASSRF010000372.1:0-3873 GCA_035701945.1 Caldimonas sp.
GGAATGGCGAGCGACGGCTTCCATCCCGGCGAGCCGGTCTACCGCGCTTGCGGCGAGGCGCTCGCGTTGCACGTCGCGCGGATCGCACGATGACGGCGCCGCTGCGCTGGCGCGTCGGCGCGGTGACGATCACGCGGATCGTCGAGTCCGAAGGGTCTTCGCCGCCGAGGTTCCTCTTCGCCAACCTCGACGCCGAGCAGGTGCGCTCGCACGCGTGGCTGCTCCCGCACTACGCGACCGCCGAGGGTCGGCTGATCGCGTCGATCCACACGTTCGTCGTCGAGTCGCGCGGCAAGACGGTCGTCGTCGACACCTGCGTCGGCAACGACAAGCAGCGCACGCTGCCGGCGTGGAACCTGCTGAGCGGGCCGTTCCTCGCCGACTTCGCCGCCGCTGGCTTCTCGGTCGACGCGGTCGACGTCGTCGTCTGCACGCACTTCCACTCCGACCACGTCGGCTGGAACACGCGGCTCGCCGACGGCCGCTGGCTGCCGACGTTCAAGCGCGCGCGCTATCTGGCGAGCCGGACCGAGTACGACCACCTGCGCTCGGTCGACGACGCCGCCGAGCGGCAGCTGCTCGCCGACTCGGTGCAGCCGATCGTCGACGCCGGTCTCGTCGACTGGGTCGAGAGCTCGCACGCGATCACCGATGAAGTGCGGCTCGAGCCGACGCCAGGCCACACGCCGGGGCACGTCAGCGTCCGCATCCGCTCGCAAGGCGCCGAGGCGGTGATCACCGGCGACCTGATGCACCACCCGGTGCAGTGCGCCGACCCGAACGTGTGCTCGAACTTCGACAGCGACCGCGCACAGGCGCTCGCGACGCGCATCCGGTTCCTGCGCGAGCAGGCCGACCGCGACGTCCTCGTCCTCGGCACGCACTTCGCTGCACCGACCGCGGGCTGGATCGTCTCCGCCGCTCCCGGCTGGCGGTTCGCGAGCGAGCGACCTACCAGCTGACCTCGCGGTCGGGAGTCGCGCCGATGCGGTGGATCGAGAGGTCCGCGCCGGCGAACTCCTCTTCCTGCGAGAGCCTGAGGCCCATCGCGGCGCGCAGGGCGCCGTAGACGACGAGGCCGGACAGGAACGCCCAGACGACGCCGAGCGCGGTTCCCGCGAGCTGCGCGACGATGCCGACGCCGCCGCGCCCGCCGAGCGCCGCCTGGCCGAAGATGCCGGCGGCGATCCCGCCCCACGCGCCGCACAGCCCGTGCAGCGGCCAGACGCCGAGCACGTCGTCGATCCGCCAGCGGTTCTGCGTGAGCGTGAAGAGGAAGACGAAGATCGCTCCGGCGGCGCCGCCGGTGACGAGCGCGCCGAGCGGATGCATGACGTCGGAGCCGGCACACACCGCGACGAGCCCGGCGAGCGGGCCGTTGTGGACGAAGCCGGGGTCGTTCCTGCCGACGAGCGTCGCGACGATCGTTCCGCCTGCCATCGCCATCAGCGAGTTGACGGCGACGAGCCCCGAGATCTTGTCGAGCGTCTGCGCGCTCATGACGTTGAAGCCGAACCAGCCGACCGTCAGCATCCAGGCGCCGAGGGCGAGGAACGGGATGCTCGACGGCGGATGCGCGCTGATCGCGCCGTCCTTGCGGTAGCGGTTGCTGCGCGGGCCGAGCAGGAGCACGGCGGCGAGGCCGACCCAGCCGCCGACCGCGTGGACGACGACGCTGCCGGCGAAGTCGTGGAACTCGGCGCCGGTCGCCTTCGCGAGCCACGCCTGGAAGCCGAGGTTCCGGTTCCAGGCGACGCCTTCGAACGCCGGGTAGACGAGGCCGACGAGCACCGCGGTCGCGATCAGCTGCGGCACGAAGCGCGAGCGCTCGGCGATGCCGCCGGAGACGATCGCCGGGATCGCCGCCGCGAACGTCAGCAGGAAGAAGAACCTGACGAGCTCGTAGCCGTTCTTTGCCGAGAGCGCTTCGGCGCCGGTGAAGAAGTGGGTGCCGTACGCGACCGCGTAGCCGACGAAGAAGTAGGCGACCGTCGAGACCGAGAAGTCGACCAGGATCTTGACGAGCGCGTTGACCTGGTTCTTCGCGCGCACCGTGCCGAGCTCGAGGAACGCGAACCCGCCGTGCATCGCGAGCACCATGATCGCGCCGAGCAGGATGAAGAGTGCATCGCCGCCGCTCCTCGCTTCTCCCATCGCCTCCTCCGTTGTCGTTGCTGTTGCGCGCCGCCCGCGACCGCGAGCGCGGCGTCA
This sequence comes from Caldimonas sp., assembly GCA_035701945.1. Classification (GTDB taxonomy): domain Bacteria; phylum Pseudomonadota; class Gammaproteobacteria; order Burkholderiales; family Burkholderiaceae_C; genus Schlegelella_A. The sequence goes on from DASSRF010000372.1 coordinate 2,212, forward strand.
GGACGCGCCGGCGGCGCCTGCGCCCGCGATCGGTCGCGGCCTGCCGTTCCGGTCGATCGCGACGTAGGTCAGGTTGGCCTCGGTCACCTTGACGACCTGCAGGTCGGCCGGATTGCGCTCGGCGTAGACCTCGACGTTGACCGTCACCGACGTCCTGCCGATCCGCTCGATGCGCGCATAGAAGCTCAGCAGGTCGGCGATCGAGACCGGCTGCTTGAAGACGAACTGGTTGACGGCGACGGTCGCGATCCGTCCCTTCGCGATCCTCGCCGGAAGGATGGAGCCGGCGACGTCGACCTGCGCCATGATCCAGCCGCCGAAGATGTCGCCGTTGCCGTTGGCGTCGGCGGGCATCGGCATCACGCGCATGACGAGCTGGTGATCGCCCTGCAGCTGCAGCGGAGCGATGCCCGCGACCATCGCTGCCGCCTCGGCGCTTGAAATCTCGGGCATATTGCTCCACCTCGAACCGGCCAAGCGCCATTCTTCCATCAACGCCCGAGCTCCGATGCGCCACGCCGCCGTCTCCGCGCTGCCGCCGGTCGAGTCCGCCGTCGGCGCGCAGCGCCGGCGCTCCGACTGGCAGACGCTCGCACGGCTCGTGCCGTACGTCTGGGCCTGGCGCTGGCGCGTCGTCGTCGCGCTCTCGTGCCTGGTCGCCGCCAAGCTCGCCAACATCGGCGTTCCGCTCGTCCTCAAGCGCCTCGTCGACGCGCTCGCGCTCAAGCCCGGCGAGCCGGCGAGCGTGCTCGTCGTCCCGGTCGCGCTGCTCGCCGCGTACGCGCTGCTGCGCGTCTCGATCACGCTCTTCACCGAGCTGCGCGAGTTCCTCTTCTATCCGGTCGCTGCGCGGATCGCGCGCCGCGTCTCGCTCGAGGCGTTCGAGCACCTGCTGAGCCTGAGCCTGCGCTTTCATCTCGAGCGCCAGACCGGCGGCGTCTCGCGCGACATCGAGCGCGGCTCGCGCTCGATCCAGTCGCTGCTCAACTACACGATCTACAACATCCTGCCGACGCTGGTCGAGATCACGATGGTGATCGTGCTGCTCGCGACCAGGTTCGACGCCTGGTTCGCCGCGATCACGTTCGGCGCGCTCGTCCTCTACGTCGCGTTCACCGTCTCGGTGACCGAGTGGCGGACGGTGTTCCGCCGCGCGATGAACGAGCAGGACTCGAAGGCGAACACCAAGGCGCTCGACGCGCTCCTCAACTACGAGACCGTCAAGTACTTCTCGAACGAGTCGTTCGAGCACGCGCGCTACGACGACAACCTGCAGCGGCTCGAGAAGGCGTCGGTCAAGTCGCAGACGTCGCTGTCGCTGCTCAACCTCGGCCAGAGCCTGATCATCGCGGCGGCGGTGACGCTGCTCGTCTGGCGGGCGACGGTCGGCGTCGTCGCGGGGACGATGACGCTCGGCGACCTCGTCCTCGTCAACGCGCTGATGATCCAGCTCTACATCCCGCTCAACTTCCTCGGCATGGTGTACCGGGAGATCAAGCAGGCGCTGCTCGACCTCGACCGCATGTTCCGGCTCCTGAACGAGCATCGCGAAGTGGAAGACAAGCCCGGCGCGCCGCCCTTGCCCGAGGGTCCGGCGAACGTCGAGTTTCGCCACGTCGACTTCCATTACGAGCGCTCGCGCCAGATCCTCTTCGACGTGAG
>DASSRF010000373.1:0-6745 GCA_035701945.1 Caldimonas sp.
ACGCCGGCGCCGACGCTCCGGCACGCCGCATCCGAATCGCCATAGCGACCCTGCACGCGCAGCACCGTCGCGAGCGTCAGCCACGCCTGCGGGTTGCGATCGCCGCCGGGCCGCGCGACGAGGATGCGCAGATGCGCGACCGAAGCGTCGAACTCGTGCAGGTACTGCTCGAGCGTCGCCCGCAGCAGCAGGATCTCGTTCGGCGCGAGCGCCGGGTCGGGCCACGCCGCGAGCGCCGCGAACGCGAGACCGGCGAAACGCGGGTCGCCCGTTTCGCGTGCCTGCGCGAGGTAGCGCTCGGCGACGGCGGCCGCGAGCCGCGCATCGCCGGGACGCTCGGCGAGCCGACGGCGCAGCTGCCGGTCCTCGCTCCTGCCCGCGGCCGTCGCCGGCAGCACTTCGATCACCTCGTCGTCGCGCGACGGCGTGATCGGCGTTGCGGCCGCGCTCGCTGCGACGAGCGCGGCGAGCGCGGTTGCCGAGGCGAAGGCGATCGGTGCTCGCGACAGGCGCATCGGGCGCGATGCTAAGGGCGGCGGCGCGCCACCGCCGGTGCCGTCAGTCGACCTTCTGAGGCTCGGCGCCGTCGTCGGTCGGCGGCGCGACCGCGCTCGTGTCGACCGGCTCGAGCAGGTCGGCCATCGACGCGACGAGGTCGCGCAGGTAGCCGATGAAGCCGTCGACCGACTGGCTCGCGCTCGCCGGCACCTGCGACGTCGCCGGCGGCGGTCCGTCGTCGTCGCCGCCGCCGCACGCAGCGAGCACCGTTGCCGCGACGACCGCGCCGAGGAGGGTCTTCTTCATGCGCGCTCTCCTCACTGTGCGCCTGGCAGCGGCGTGCCGAGGTACGGGAACGCCGGCAGCAACGGCCCGTTGGCCTTGACCTTCGGCCCGGCCTGGTCGACGCCGTCGTGCAGGCCGAACACCGCGGCGCCGAGCGGGACCGCACCCGGCTTGCACGCGGCGCCGAGCTTGTACGCGTCGTTGTTGCCGTTGGCGACGCACAGGCCTCCCATCACCGCGACGAGCGAGATGTCGACGACGTCGTCGCTCGGCCGGCGGCCGTTCGGATAGCCGGCGAGGTCGCCGCCCGGCCCCGCGAGCAGGCCGCCGAGGAGGCCGAGCCGGTTCTGCATCGCTTCGGGAGTCGGCGCGATCGCCGTGTTGAGGCGCAGCATCTCGGCGGCCACTCCGGCCGGCGGCGACGCCGAGAACGCCTTCGGCTGGTTGACTCCGGCGATTCCGGTGAGGAACGTCGTGACGAGATCGGTGCGCGGGAAGTTGGTCGGCGCGATGTTCGGCGTCGCGAGCGCGATCTCGACCAGCGCCGGCAGCGTCGGGTTCGTCACGTAGGTCGCGAACTGCGCGTCGTCCTTCGGCTTCGAGTTGTTGAACTTGTCCTTGTCGGGCAGGCCGATCACGACCTCGTTGACGAGCGGCATGCCGAGGCGCGAGACCTGCGTCCAGGCGCCGCCCGCGAGCTCGTGCGTCTGGTGGCCGCTCTTCGGCGCGCTGCTGAGGAGGCGCCCCTGGCGCAGGCTCGCCGTCGTCCAGCCGCCGATCACCGGGTCATTGGCGCCGCTCGCGACGAGGCAGCTCGTCGGCACCTCGATCGCGAGCGTCGTCACGTTGGCGTCCTCGAGATCGTCGTGGCCGGCGTCCTTGAGCGAGTTGTCGAGCAGGAATGCCGCTTCGGCGGGGCTGAAGTCGGCAGCGCCGGGAACGTTGATGAGGTCGAAGATGACGCCGAGGTTGACGGCGAACGGATCCTTTCGCTGGCCGACGAAGACCTTGCCGGTTCCGGCGCAGCCGGGGATGTTCACGGTGTAGACGTGCTGCGCCGCGTAGGCAGCGTAGTTCGGGATCGTCTTCGTGCCGATGTTGTCGACCGGCTTGGCGAAGACGTTGCTGCCGCCGTTGGCGTTGGTGATCGAACCACGCATGCCGACCCGGCGGTCGCCGCGCACGACGTCGACCGTGAACGTCTCGTCGACGTTCGACGTCGTCGCGCGCGGCGCGGTGATCTGGCCCGACTGCGTCAGCGGGATCGCGACGTTCTGGCCGCCGATCGAAAGCGTCGTCGCGCGCAGCGTGTTGTTGAAGCGGAACTGGAAGGTGATGTCCTCCTTGCCGTCGCCGTTGTTGTCGACGTGGATCTCGTACAGCGCGTTCGGGTCGAGCTTGAAGTAGTTCGGACCGCCGTACGCGTCCTGGAGCGGCTGGTAGTTGGCGATCAGCGTCACGTAGCCGGGGCCCGTGAGTCGCGCCGGCTCGTAGCTGTTGAACATGTAGAAGTCGGTGCCGTCGACCTTGGGCATCGTCGTGATCGCCGGCGCCTCGCGATGGCTCGACGCGTGCGCCGGCAGCGCGGCGGCGCCGGTGGCGAGCGCGCAGACGGCGGCGAAGATCGGCGACAACGGGACGCGGGGATGGGCTCTCTTCATGCTTTCTCCTCTCGATCGCAAGGGTCCGGCGGTGCCGGGTTCGTCGGCTTGCCCAAGGCAATGCACGATCGCCGGCAATACGCAGCGAGGCGCCGAGCGGATGCAGAATCGGCGCGACGGTGTCGTTGTCAGGCGGGTGGGCTTCGGCCGACCAAGGCGCTTCGATCAGGAGCTTTCGCATGACCCCGCGATCCACGTTCGCCTCGCCAGCCTCGCGCTTTCCGCGCGCTCTTCCCGTCGCGCTCGCCGCCGTGTCGGCGCTGCTCGGCGCGGCGTCGTCGCGCGCGGCCGACGCCTGCACCGCCGCGAGCGCACGCGTCGTTCCCACCGTCGTCGAGCTCTACACCTCGGAAGGCTGCAGCTCGTGCCCACCGGCCGACCGCTGGCTGTCGTCTCTGAAGGGAGATCCCTCGGTCGTCGCCCTCGCCTTCCACGTCGACTACTGGGATCGCCTCGGCTGGAAGGACCGCTTCGGCTCGCCGGAGTTCACCGCGCGCCAGGCCGCCGAGCAGGCGACCAACGGCGCGCGCTTCAGCTACACGCCGCAGGTCGTCGTCGACGGCCGCGACCGCACCGACTGGTCGCGCGCGCGCCTGGCGTCGGCGTCACGCCCGGCGGCGACGGTCGACGTCGCGCTCGTGCAGCGCGGCGATCGCTTCGTCGCGACCGTGACTCCCGGCGCCGCGGCGCCGAAGCGTCTCGCCGCGTACTGGGCCGTCACCGAGCAGGGCCACAGCACCGCGGTGCGCGCCGGCGAGAACGAGGGCGCGACGCTGCACCACGACTTCGTCGTTCGCGACTACGCGAGCGTCGCCGCGTGGGCGGCGCGCGCCGGCAGCGCAGAGTCGCTCGCGTTCACGCCGACGACGCGCGCCGACGCCGCGCACCCGCGCAGCGTCAACCTGGTCGTCGTCGACGCCGCGACCGGACGGCCGGTGCAGGCCGTCAAGGTCGGCTGCTGAGCGACGCCGAGCTCAGCGTTCGGCGCGCAAGGCCGCGCGCAGCTCGGCGCCGATCTCCGGCCTGCCGGCGAACGGGTCGCTCGGGTTGCGCGCCTGGACGACGTCCTCGAGCCGCGTCTGCACGCTCGACAGCGCCTTCGGGTGGCTGTAGATGTAGAAGCGCCGCTCCTCGATCGCGTCGAAGACGAAGCGCGCCACGTCGGCCGCGCTGACCTTGCCGCTGCCGACGGCACGGTCGTTCATCGCCCTGCCGATCAGCTGGCTCTTGGTCGGCTCGCCGGCGGCGAGCGACTGCGGGCGGTTGCGCTGGCTCTCGCCGATCGCCGTCGGAACGAAGAACGGGCACAGGACCGAGGCGCCGATCTGGTCGGTGACCAGATTCAGGTCGTGGTACAGCGTCTCGCTGATCGAGACGACGGCGTGCTTGCTCGCGTTGTAGACGCCCATGTTCGGCGGATTGACGAGCCCGGCCATCGACGCCGTGTTGACGATGTGGCCTTCGTACGAAGGATCCATCGCGGCGGCCTCGAGCATGAACGGCGTGAAGACGCGGATGCCGTGGGCGACGCCCATCACGTTGACGCCGAGCACCCACGCCCAGTCGGCGGCGGTGTTCTCCCAGATCAGCCCGCCGGCGCCGACGCCGGCGTTGTTGAAGACGAAGTGCGGCGCGCCGAAGCGCTCGCGCGTCGCCGCACCGAGCGCCTCGACCTCGGTCGAGTGCGCGACGTCGAGCCGGTACGGCAGCACGTCGACGCCGAGGGCGCGGATCTCGGCAGCGGCGCGGTCGAGCGCGTCCTGCTGGACGTCTGCCATGACGACGTTCATCTTGCGGGTCGCCGCGATCCGCGAGACCTCGAGCCCGAAGCCCGACCCGGCGCCGGTGATGACGGCCGTCCGGCCTGCGAATGTCTTCATGCCTTCTCCTTCTTGACCTCTTTGACGTGGAAGCCGATGCGCGGGAAGTGGACGTGGACGCGGCCGGCGCGGGAGTCGTCGCGCGCGATCACGACCTCGTCGTCGTCGAGGCCGACGACCGTGCCGACGATCTCGTCGTGCGCGTAGTCGGACGCGGCGACGGTCACCTCTGCGCCGGCAGCGAACGGCTGGCCCTCGGCGACCGTCGTCGCCTCATGGCTGCGCGCTGCGGCAGCGACCGCGATCGCCTCCGCGCTCGTCATCGCGCTCGACTCGCCGTGGCCGAGCGCGGCGACGCGCTCGAACCAGGCGACGACGCCTGGAAACGGATGGAGCAACGCCGCGATCGGCGGGGCTCGGCGCATGTACCAGATCGACTGCGCCGCCGAGACGTCGGCGAGCGAGGCGCTGCCGCCGAGCAGGAACTTGCGGCCGTCGGCGAGCATCGCCGCGAGCCGACCCAGGTAGGCGACGAGCGCGGCGCGCGCGTCGGCGATCGGCGGGCGGCGAAACGTCGGGTTCATCGCCGCGCGGTCGGCGCCGAACGCCTTGATCGCCTCGGGCGGCGCGCCGGCGAAGAAGTGCGCCGCGCCCGCCGGCTGCATCGTGTACGGCACCGCGGTCCAGAAGAGCGTCGTGTCGGCCCACTGCGAGACGATCTCGGCGATCCCGGCCTGCAGCTCGGGAACGAGCGGTGGCTCGGGCGCGATGCGGTCGAGGACGCGGCACATCAGCAGCGTGTCGCAGTAGACGTCGGCGCCGATCTGCAGGAACGGCGTTCGCCGGTAGCCGCCGGTGAGCGCGACGACGTCGGGCTTGGGCAGGATCGTCGGCACGATGACCGAGCGCCACGCGAGCCCCTTCAGGCCGAGGACGAGCCGGACCTTCTCGGAGAACGGCGAGCTCGGATAGTGATGAAGGATCAGCTCGCTCATGCGCCGACCTCCGTGCGCACCGAGCGGACACGGCGTCGCGCCGGTGCGAAGACGATGGCGAGCGTCTCGCGCACGTCGCGCACCTCTGCCCCCGCGAGCACGCCCTTCGCGGCGAGCACGCGGTGCAGCTCGGGCAGACGGTAGTGCGGCACCGCCGGATACAGATGGTGCTCGAGGTGGTGGTTCACGTGGTGCGGGAAGAGCAGCGCGCGGCCGATCGCGTTGCCGACGCCGCGGGTCGTGCGATTCGTGCGCGATGCCGTCAGCGGCGACGACAGGTCGGCGACCGCGCCGTGCTCGCAGATCGCGCGCAGCCTGAGGATCGGCTGCAGCACCGTGAGCATGGGCAGGAGCCAGAGCACGGCGTACTGCGCGAGGCCGCGCTCGCCGCCGGCGAGCGCAGCGGCGACGGGCAGTGCGAGCTGCAGCGCGACGACGAACCAGCGGTCGCGCCGTGCCGAACGCCGCAGCTCGGGCGAGGTGTCGTCGAGCGGCCTGGCGCGAGCTCGCCCCGTGCGCTGCGTGTCGTCGTTGATCGCCGGCGCGCCGAAGAAGTACGCGAACGTCTTCCACGCGTTCCAGCCGACGAGGTCGAGCGCGAGCTTTCGCCACAGATAGCCGACGCCGCGCGGATAGCCGCCGTGGATCGCGGTGTCCGGATCCTCGTCGCCGTAGAGATGGTTGTGGTGCAGGCGGTGGATCACGCGGTACGTGCACATCGAGATCCCGGTCGCCATCCCGATCGCACGCCCGACGACGTCGTTGAGCACGCGGTTGCGCAGCAGCCGGTAATGCGCAGCGTCGTGCGCGAGGATGAAGAGCGCGTGCTGCTCGACGCCGACCGCGACGACCGCGAGCGCGACCCACGCGCTCGGCCACGCCCACACGCCGAACCCGATCGCGAGCGCGAGAACGAGCGCGGTCTGAGCGATCGCCGCGAACGAGCGCGCATCGGAGAGCTCGGTCAGCGGCGCGAGCTCGGCGGCGCTCAGGATCCGCCTCGCCGAGGCGCTGCCCGATCCGGCCTTCGCTGCCGCGAGCGGGCGCAGGTCGGCGCGGAACTCCTCGCCGTCGCGCTCGCCGCTCTCCACGCGCGATTCCTCAGACGAGCTTGACGAGCTGCTTGCCGAAGTTGCGGCCCTTGAGGAGGCCGAGGAACGCCTCGGGCGCGGCGGCGATCCCGTCGGCGATCGACTCGCGGTACTTGAGCTTTCCGGTCGCGACCATCGTCGCGAGCTCCTTCAGCGCCTCGGGCCAGACGTCCATGTGCTCGCTCACGATGAAGCCCTCGATCGTCAGCCGCGACTGCAGGATCAGCTGCGGCTGCTGAAGCGGGATCGGCTGGCCGTCGTAGCCGCTGATCATTCCGCATAGGGCGATGCGGCCGAACGCGTTCATGCGCGCGAGCGTCACGTCGAGCACCATGCCGCCGACGTTCTCGAAGCAACCGTCGACGCCCTCCGGAGTCGCTTCCTTCAGCGCCTGG
>DASSRF010000374.1:0-9604 GCA_035701945.1 Caldimonas sp.
ACTCCAGCTGGTACTCCTGACTGAGGCGCTTCCACGGGAGCTTGCCGGGCTTCCGGATCACGACGAATCCCGCGCCCAGCGCCAGCGCAATCGGCGCCGCGAAGATGAACCCGCGGCTCTCGATCCCCGCGACGTGCGTGATCCCCTGCCCCTGCCACGGCGCCGTCATCGCCTCGATCGTCTCCCGAAACAACTCAGCATCCGCCCGCACCGGCGTCACGTCCTGGAACATGATGCCCTTGCTCGGGAAATCGGGCACGACGCGCAACTTCGCGCCAATGCGCTCGGCGAGCGTCGGAGTCTGGGAGACGGTCATCAGCGGTGGATGGCGAAAGGATAGGGGAGCGATGGGGCGGCACCGTCGGAGGCGACGTCGGAGACCGCCTGGACCTGTGCGCCCGTGGGTCCCACCTCCAGCGCGCGGCGGAGCCGCTGCAGCGACGAGCTCTCGCCGCCGGCGCGCACCTCGACCTCGCCACCGGGAAGGTTCATCACCCAGCCGCTCAGGCCGAGCCGCCGCGCCTCTTCTCGCACGAACCAGCGAAAGCCGACCCCCTGAACGCGGCCGCTGATCCGGACGTGCAGCACGTTCACGTTTGCTGCTCCCAGCCGTGGGTTCCAAACAGCGGCACGACCCTCACAGGGGCGACGTCCGAGATCCGGACGTCGCCCCCGCGCTTCTCGACGTACTTGAGGACCTGCTCTTCCCTGCCGCCCACGGGAACGATCATCCGCCCGCCCTCGGCGAGTTGATCGACGAGGGGCTGCGGGATGGTGGGGCCGCCCGCACTGACGAGGATGGCGTCGTACGGGGAGTACTGGCGCCAGCCGACGGTGCCGTCGCCGAGGAGCATGGAGACGTTGGTCGCGCCGGCCCTGGCGATGCTCTCGCGCGCGGCGGTGTACAGGGCGGCGATGCGCTCGATGGTGAAGACCTGCGCGACGAGGTGCGAGAGGAGGACGGTCTGATACCCGGAGCCGGTCCCGATCTCGAGCACGCGCTCCTGCCCCTTGAGCGCGAGCATCTCGAGGTAGCGCGCGTGGATGGAGGGCTGGGAGATGGTCTGCCCGCTCCCGATGGGGAGCGGTGAGTCCTCGTACGCACGATGCCGCACGCCGGTGGGGACGAAGGCGTGGCGCGGCGTGAGGTCGAATGCGCGGAGCACGGCGAGGTCGCGGATGCCCTTCTCGCGCAGCGTTTCCACGAGCCGGCGGCGCGCGCCGGACATCTGCCCATCTACCGATCCGGCCACCAGGCCTCCGCGGTTTGGAGCATGCCGAAGTTGGTCAGGTCGAGCTGGAGGGGCGTCACGGAGACGTAGCCCTCCTGAACGGCGCGGAAGTCGGAGTCGGCTTCCCCGGTCCACGAGATGGAGCCGCCGCCGATCCAGAAGATGTCGCGTCCCCACGGATCCTTCATCGGCTTGAGGGAGCCGGAGTACACGCGGCTGCCGAGCCGCGTGAGCCGGACGCCGCGCACACCCTCGACCGGCACGGGAGGCAGGTTGACGTTGAGCAGGGTGTTGGGCGGGAAGGACGGCAGCGCCGTCATGCGCTCGAGGAGCTGCGTGAGCACGGGCACCTGCTCGCGCAGGTGAGTGAGATCGGCCCGAAGGTCTCCCCCCGCGAACGAGAAGGCGATGGACGGGATGCCGAGCGCGAGCCCCTCCATCGCCGCCGCGACGGTGCCGGAGTAGAGCACGTCCTCGCCGAGGTTCTGGCCGTGGTTCACGCCGCTGAGCACGAAGTCGGGCCGCTCGTCGAGCAGCGCCTCGACGGCGAGCATGACGCAATCGGTCGGCGTGCCGTCCACCTGCCAGCGGCGATCGGCGCGCTGCACGGGCCGCAGCGGGTGATGCAGGGTGAGCGAATGGCTCGTCGCGCTCTGCTCGCGGTCGGGGGCGACGACGTACACGTCGCCGAGGGGCTGCGCGGCTTCCGCGAGGCACTCGATGCCGTGCGCGAGGATGCCGTCGTCGTTGGTGATCAGGAAGCGCATCAGGTGGACTGATCTGGTGCGAGCAGCCGCATGAGCTCCTTCAGCTCGTGCTCGAGCGCATCGAGGGTCTGGACGGTGAGCGCGGAGCGCGCGACGTGCTTGAGCTCTCCGCCCTTGCGATGCTCGTCCACTTTCTGCCGCGCGCCCTCGATGGTGTACTTCTCGGTGTACAGCAGGTGCTTGACGAGGAGGATCAACTCGATCTCGCGCCGCTGATAGACGCGATTGCCGGAGCGGTTCTTCGCCGGATTGAGAAAGCGGAACTGGCTCTCCCAGTAGCGCAGCACGTGGGGCTTGAGCTCCGTCAGCTCGCACACCTCGCCGATGCTGAAGAACTCCTGGACGGGTTCGGCGGTCATGCGTCCTGCTCCGCGCGGAGCTCGCGCGACATGAGCTCCCCGATGGCGAGCCGCGCCGGATAGCCGTCGAAGAGGATGCGGTGCACGGTGGCGACGATGGGCATCTCGACTCCTTCACGCGCGGCGAGCGCGTGGGCGCTGCGGGTCGTGGTCACTCCTTCGGCGACGGTCTGCTTTCCGGCAACGGCTTCGGCGAGGGTGGCACCGCGTCCGACGTCGACGCCGACGGTGCGATTGCGGCTGAGCGACCCGGTGCACGTCAACACGAGATCGCCCAGGCCGGCGAGTCCGGCGAACGTCGCGGGCTTCGCGCCGAGGGCGACGCCGAGCCGCGTCATCTCGGCGAGGCCGCGCGTCACCAGCGCGGCGCGCGCATTGAGGCCGAGGCCCATGCCGTCGGCGATCCCGGTCGCGATCGCGAGCACGTTCTTGACGGCGCCGCCGACTTCGACGCCGACCGGGTCGGCCGACGTGTAGACGCGAACGCTCGCGTGGTGGAGCGCCGTGACCGCGGCGGCGCGAACCGCGGCGTCGCCGCTCGCGGCGACGAGCGCGGTCGGCCGGCCGCGCGCGACCTCGAGCGCGAAGCTCGGGCCCGACACCACGCCGACCTTCGCACCCGGGCAGACGCGGCGCGCGATCTCGTGGCCGAGCGCGCCGGTGCCTTCCTGAAAGCCCTTGCACAGCCAGACGACGGTCGCGTCGAACGACTCCGGCAGGCGTGCGAGCAGCGGCTCGAGCCCGGCCATCGGCGTCGCGATGACGACGATTCCGCCTTCGGCGCCGCCGAGCGCCGCGTCGAGGTCGCTGCCGACCTGCAGCGTCGGCGGCAGCGCGATCCCGGGCAGGTAATGGGCATTGCGCCGCGACGAGCGCATGCGCTCGGCCTGTTGCGCGTCGCGCGCCCACAGCCGGGTCGGATGCGCGGCGGCGGCGTGCACGGCGAGCGCCGTGCCCCACGCGCCGGCGCCGAGGATCGTGACGTTCATCGCGCGCCTGGCCCCGCGAAGAGCGTGCGGCGCTTCGCGCGCAGCGCTACCCGGCGGTGCCGACGACGCCCGAGCCGTTGCTGGCGTTGGCCGCGCCCTGGGCGAGCGCCTGCGCCTTCTGAGCTTCGTACATCGCCTGGAAGTTGAACTCCGAGAGCACGACCGGCGGGAAGCCGGCGCGGGTGCAGACGTCGGAGACGATCGCGCGCAGGTACGGATAGACCGTGTTCGGGCAGATCACGCCGAGCGCCTGCTTGAGCTGCTCGTCGTTGACGTTCTTGATCTCGAAGATGCCGCCCTGCTTGGCCTCGACGAGAAAGAGCGTCTTGTCGTTGAGCTTGGTCGTCACCGTCGCGGTCAGCGTCACCTCGTACATCGACTCGGCGATCGGCTCGGCGCCGACGCCGAGATTGATCTCGACCTGCGGCTGGCCCTGCTCGAGAAGGATCTTCGGCGAGTTCGGCTGCTCGAGCGAGAGGTCCTTGAGATAGATGCGCTGGATGTTGAGCGTCGGAAGCGTGCTGGGGTCGGCGGCCATGGCGGTCTCGAAGGGGTGGACGCTCGCCGCGGGCGAGCGCTGGGAAGGAGGCGCCGGAGCGCGCCGGGATTATCGCGTGCCGGGCAGCGCCTCGAAGCGCGGGTCAACGCCCTGCGAGGAGCGGCTCGAGGCCGCCGCGACGGTCGAGCGCGACGAGCTCGTCGCAGCCACCGACGTGGACGTCGCCGATGAAGATCTGCGGCACGGTCCAGCGGTGCGTCAGGCGGACCATGTTCTCGCGCTGGTCGGGGTCGAGGTCGACGCGGATCTCGTCGATCTGCTCGACGCCGCGCTGCTTGAGCAGCGCCTTCGCCCGCAGGCAATACGGGCACGTCGCCGTGCTGTACATCTTGACGGACTGCATCGGTGCGCGGCTACGCCGTCTTCTCGGTCGGCAGGTTCGCAGCGCGCCAGGCCGCGAGGCCGCCGGCGAGCGCGGTGGAGTTCTCGAAGCCGAGCTTCTTCAGCACCGCGACCGCGCGCGGCGCGCGCGCCCCGGTCGGGCAGACAACGACGACCGGCACCGACTTGTTCTTCGGCAGGTCGCGCGAAGTCTCGAGGCTCGCGAGCGGGACGCTCCTGGCGCCGACCGCGTGGCCGGCGGCGTACTCGGCGGGGTCGCTGATGTCGATCAGCACCGCCTTCTCGCGATTGATCAGGCGCACCGCGTCGGCGGCGCTGACGCGGCTGCCGCCGCCGACGCCGCCCGAGAGCGCCGGCCAGGCGAGCATCGCACCCGAGACGATCGCGATCGCGAACAGATACCAGTTGTCGACGACGAAGCTCAAGGAATCGCAGCAGCGCTTGGCCGCATCTCGGCAAAGCGCGAATTATAGAATTCGGCTCCTTCCGCCCTGCCCGGCTCGCCGATCGCCCCGCGCGCAACTCGGCTTGTGCCACGACCGCCGCGCACCTGTCTCCCGATGCACAAGCTCGTCCTCCTTCGCCACGGCGAATCGACCTGGAACCTCTCGAACCGCTTCACCGGCTGGACCGACGTCGACCTGACGCCCACCGGAATCGAGCAGGCGCGCGCCGCCGGCAAGCTGCTGCGCGACGCGGGCTTCGAGTTCGACCGCGCGTGGACCTCCGTCCTGAAGCGGGCGATCTGGACGCTCTGGCACGCGCTCGACGCGATGGACCGCACGTGGCTGCCGGTCACGAACGACTGGCGGCTGAACGAGCGCCACTACGGCGCGCTGCAAGGCCTCGACAAGGCCGAGACGGCGGCGAAGTTCGGCGACGCGCAGGTGCTCGCCTGGCGGCGCAGCTACGACGTGCCGCCGCCGCCGCTCGCCGCCGACGACCCGCGCAGCGAGCGCGGCGATCCGCGCTACGCGCGCCTCGCGCCGGGGCAGGTGCCCCTCACCGAGTGCCTGAAGGACACCGTCGCGCGCGTGCTGCCGTTCTGGCACGAGCAGCTCGCGCCGCAGATCGCACGCGGCGAGCGGCTGCTCGTCTCGGCGCACGGCAACAGCATGCGCGCGCTCGTCAAGTACCTCGACGGCATCGGCGACGACGAGATCGTCGGCCTGAACATCCCGAACGGCATCCCCCTCGTCTACGAGCTCGACGCGGCACTGAAGCCGATCCGCAGCTACTACCTCGGCGACCCCGAGGCGGCTGCGCGCGCGGCGGCGGCCGTCGCGGCGCAGGGCCGCGCGCGCTAGCGCCTACGTCGAGTCGACGCCGAGCGCGCCGGCGATGTCGGCGCGCAGCTGCGCGGCGAGCTCGCGGCGCTCGAGCCCGGCGCTCGCACGCGCGGGCAGGAACGTCAGCCGCGCTCGCACGCGGTCACCGCACGACGTCTGCCACAGGCTCCTGAAGAGGCCCGTGTCGCCGACGAACTCGACCGCTTCGCTGACTTCGCGCGTCGCGTCGGAATAGCGCAGCGCGACCGGCTGCACCGGAGTCGACGTCGCGATCGCCGCCTGCAGCAGGTTGGCGTGGAACGGCAGCAGGCCGTGGCCGAGCGACGTCGTGCCCTCGGGAAAGATCGCGACGACCTCGCCGCCGCCGATCGCCGCGGCGACGGCGTGGACGACGCGCAGCGCGTCGCGCTTCTTCTCGCGTTCGAGGTAGAGCGTGCCGGCGGCGTCGACGAGCCGCGCGACCAGCGGCCAGCTCTTGACGTCGGCCTTGGAGACGAAGCGCGCCTCGGGGACGACCGCGTGGACGGCCATGATGTCGAGCCACGAGATGTGGTTGACGACGATGAGCGCGCCGCTTCGCACCGGCTCGCCTTCGCAATCGAACGCGATGCCGAGCACGGCGAGCATCTTCCGCGCCCACCAGCGGATGCGTTCGCGACGGCCGGCGACGTCGAGCGAGGGAAACGCGAACAGGACGATCGCGACGCCGTGCAGGCCGTGGCCGACGGCGTGGGCGAGTCGGAACAGCGCGCGCGCGCGCCGCATCACCGCGGCACCGCGTCAGCCCGCCGCTTCGAACGCGAGCTCGCCGGCGACGATCGTGCAGCGCACGCGTCCCGGCATCTCGTAGCGCGCGAACGGCGTGTGGCGGCTGCGGCTCGCGAGCGTCGTGCCGTCGACGGTCCACGACTCGTCCGCTGCAAAGACGCAGAGGTCGGCGACCGCGCCTTCCTCGAGGCCGTGCTTGCCGGGCTCGACCGTGCCGCGCGAACGCGCGAGCACCGCGGCGGGACGGCTCGTGATCGCGGCGAGCGTCCTCGCCAAGCCGAGCCTGGTCGCCTCGCCCCACTTGAGCGCGGCGCCGAGCAGCAGCTCGAGCCCGGTCGCGCCCGGCTCGGCCTCGGCGAACGGCAGGTGCTTGGCGTCCTCCATCACCGGCGTGTGGTCGCTGACGAGCGCGTCGATCGTGCCGTCGGCGAGCGCGGCGCGGATCGCATCGCGGTCGCGCTGCTGGCGAAGCGGCGGAACGAGCCGCATCGCCGAGTCGAAGTAGCCGATGTCGACGTCGATCAGGTGCAGCTGGTGGATGCTCGCGTCGCACGTCAGCGGCAGGCCTTCGGCCTTGGCGGCGCGGACGAGCTCGATCCCGGCGGCGCTGCTCAGCCGGCACAGATGGACGCGAGCGCCGGTGTCGCGCATCAGCTCGAAGATCGTCGCCAGCGCGATCGTCTCGGCGAGGACCGGAACTCCCGACAGGCCGAGCCGCGTCGCCAGCGGCCCCTTGGCGGCGACGCCGTTGCCGAGCCAGGCGTCGTTCGGCCGCAGCCAGACCGTGTAGCCGAACGTCGCCGCGTACTGCATCGCGCGGTGCAGGACGAGCGTGTCGCGGATCGCGACGTCGGCGTGCGAGAAGCCGACGCAGCCGGCCTCGCGCAGCTCGGCCATCTCGGTGAGCGCCTCGCCCTTCAGCCCCTGCGTCAGCGCGCCGAGCGGATAGAGGCGCGCGAGATGGAGGTTGCGGGCGCGGAACTTGAGCATCGTGACGAGACCCGGCTCGTCGAGCACCGGGTCGGTGTCGGGCGGGCAGACGAGGCTCGTCACGCCGCCGGCGACCGCCGCCGCGAGCTCGGACTCGAGCAGGCCGGCGTGCTCGCTGCCCGGCTCGCCGAGCCGCGCACCGAGATCGACGAGGCCCGGCACGACGACCGCGCCGTGCGCGTCGATCGTGCGCGCCGCGTCGAAGTCCGAGATGCGCCGATCGTCGCCGCCGCGCGCGACGATCGCGATCCGCTCGCCGTCGATCGCGATCGCGCCGGCGTCGTCGCGGCCGCTCGCCGGATCGACGAGGCGCGCGTTGGTGATCAGGGTCCTCGTCATGCTCAGGGGCTGTTGCCTGCGATGATCGACATCACCGCCATCCGCACTGCGATGCCGAACGTGACCTGCGGCAGGATCACGCTCTGGTTGCCGTCGACGACCGCCGAGTCGATCTCGACGCCGCGGTTGATCGGCCCCGGGTGCATCACGATCGCGTCTGGCCTGGCGAGCGCGAGCTTGCCGGCGTCGAGGCCGAACGTCTTGAAGTACTCGCCCGCGCTCGGCAGCATGGCGCCGCTCATCCGCTCGTTCTGCAGACGCAGCATGATGATCACGTCGGCGTCGCGGACGCCCTCGGCCATGTCGTTGCAGACGCGCACGCCCATCTCCCGGAGATCGCTCGGCACCAGCGTCTTCGGGCCGACGGCGCGGATCTCGGGGACGCCGAGCGTCGTCAGCGCGTGGATGTCCGAGCGGGCGACGCGCGAGTGCACGATGTCGCCGACGATCGCGACCGTGAGCTGGGTGAAGTCGTGCTTGTAGTGGCGGATCGTGTACATGTCGAGCAGGCCCTGCGTCGGGTGCGAGTGGCGGCCGTCGCCGGCGTTGACCACGTGCACGTGCGGCGCGCAGTGCTGCGCGATGAGGTACGGCGCTCCGCTCTCGGAGTGGCGCACGACGAACATGTCGGCGTGCATCGCCGACAGGTTGGCGATCGTGTCGAGCAGGCTCTCGCCCTTGGCGGTGCTCGAGCGCGCGATGTCGAGGTTGATGACGTCGGCGGAGAGGCGCTTGGCGGCGATCTCGAACGTCGTCCGCGTCCGCGTCGAGTTCTCGAAGAAGAGGTTGAAGACGCTCTTGCCGCGCAGGAGCGGCACCTTCTTGACGTCGCGATCGTTGACGCTCAGGAACGTCCCCGCGGTGTCGAGGATGTGCTGCAGCGTCGCCGCCGGCAGGCCCTCGATCGACAGCAGATGGATCAGCTCGTCGTTGGCGTTGAGCTGGGGGTTGCGGCGGCCGAACATGGTCAGCGGATCTCGAACTTGAAGCGTCCGGCGTCGTCGCGGGCGAGCCGGATGCGCTTGTCGGCGGGCAGCTCGATCGTCGCCGGCGCGCACGCCGCCGCGATCGGCAGCTCGCGGCCGCCGCGGTCGACGAGCACCGCGAGCGCGACGCTCGCGGGCCGGCCGAAGTCGTACAGCTCGTTGACGGCGGCGCGGATCGTGCGCCCGGTGTAGAGGACGTCGTCGACGAGGATGAGGTGGCGGCCTTCGACGTCGAACGGCAGCTTGGTGTGCGCAGCGCCTCCCGAGAGCCCGCGCTGCGAGAAGTCGTCGCGGTGCAGCGCGATCGAGAGCACGCCCGGCGCGCCGGGAAGGCCGAGGTCCTTCTGCAGCCGCTCGGCGAGCCACGCGCCGCCCGACGTGATGCCGACCAGGGCGCCGCCCGGCTTGAGCAGGCGGCGCACGCCGGCGAGCAGCTCGGCGTAGAGCGCCTCGGCGTCGAGCTGCTCGGCCGTGCTCATGCGATCGCCGCCAGGTGCTGCTCGAGGACGATCGCCGCCGCCGCCGCGTCGAGGTCGGCGGCGCCGGCGCGCTTCGCGTCGGTCGTCGTGTAGCGCTCGTCGACCTCGTGGACCGGGAGCTTGAAGCGCTCGTGCAGCTCGCGCGCGAAGCGGCGCGCGCGCGCGGTGTTCGCGTGCGGCGCGCCGTCGGGATGGAACGGAACGCCGACGACGAGCTCGTCGGGCCGCCACTCGGCGATCAGCCTGGCGATCGCCGCGGTGCGCGCGTCGCCTCGCGCGGCGATCGTGGCCAGCGGCGTCGCCGTTCCGGTCAGCGCGTTGCCGCTCGCGACGCCGACGCGCCGCGTGCCGAAGTCGAAAGCGAGATAGGAGCGGGTGGGAGGACGGGCCGAAGCGACGGCTCGGCTCATTGGGACGCCTTCGCGCTGCGCGCTCCGGCATTCGCCTTCGGAGCGGCCCCGCGGCTCATGCGTGCCCCGCATCCGAGCTGAGCATGCCGGCGTCG
>DASSRF010000375.1:0-2364 GCA_035701945.1 Caldimonas sp.
CGGCCGCCGCGGCGTCGTGCTCGTGCACGGGTTCTTCTGCAACCGCGGGCTCTGGAACCCGTGGCTCGGTCGCCTTCGCGACGCCGACATCGCGTTCGTCGCCGTCAACCTCGAGCCCGTGCTCGGCTCGATCGACGACTACCATGACGTGATCGCCTCCGCCGTCGCCGCTGTCGAAGCCGCGACCGGCCAACCGCCGCTGGTCGTCGCCCACAGCATGGGCGGCCTGGCGGTCCGGGCGTGGCTCGCGGCCGAGCCGCACGCGCGCATCCACCGCCTGGTCACGATCGCGACCCCGCACGCCGGAACGCGCATCGCGCGCCACGCGCGCGGCGCGAACGCCGCGCAGATGCGCCAGGGCAGCGCCTGGCTCGAAGCGCTCGCGACACGCGCGCCGGCGACGCGGGCGCCGATGCTCTGCTTCTGGAGCCGCTGCGACAACATCGTCTTTCCGACGCGCAACGCGACGCTCGCGGGCGCCGAGAACCGCGAGGTCGCCGGCGCCCCGCACGTCGCGATGGCCCTCCATCCGGCCGTGATCGACGAGGTTCTGCGCCTGATATCGGCGCCGACGTGACGCCTCCCCGGCGCGCGCGTCACGCCGATCAGGCGGTGTCGACGCCCATCAGCAGCTCGAGCGTCGCCGATCCCGACAGGTGGAGGAACTCCGCGATCTCGTCGACGTCGTCGGGCACGGCCGCGTTGTCCCAGCCCGATGCGACGTGGCGCGCGAGCTGCGCGGCGAGCGCGACCGTGCGCGCGCCGACGCGCTGCGCATGCGGGACCTGGTCCGACAGCAGCACCGGCAGCCGCCACGCCGCGACGAGCGCCTGCTGCAGCTCGGCGAGCTCGATGCGCAGCACCTGCTGCTGGGCGACCCGCGAGCGCAGCGCCGGATCGGCATCCTGGAGCGCGCGGATGCGCAGCGCGAGCGCCGGCGCGTGGCACCAGAGCAGCAGCTCGGCGAACTCGTGGAGCAGCGTCGCGGCGTGGATCGACGCCGCGTCCGGATCGGCGCGGTGGATCGCGAAGGCGAGCGCGAAGCGCGCGCCGCGATGGGCGCGCCGCAGCAGGCGGCGGATGCCGTCGAGCGCCTGCGAAGGGTCGCCGAGCCGATCCTCGACCGCCTCGGGCGTGGCGAACGTGCGAAAGAACGGCGGAATCCCCATCATCACGAGCGCGGAGATCACCGTCTCCGGGCCGGTGACGACGCTGCGCCCGCGGTGCACGCCGACGTGGGCGAGCACTTTCAGCGTCATCAGCGGGTCGCCGCTGATCATCTCGCCGATGCTGTTGGCGTCGGTGCGCTCCTCGTTCGCGCGCAGCGCATCGAGCGCGTCGATCGTCTCGCGCAGCACGGGGATCTCGGCGCGGCGGAAATGCGTCGTCCACGCGGCGAGATCGGGAAGCGGCCGGGCCAGCCCCGCGAATGCGGTCGTCGAGCTCGTCATCGCACCTCCGGACGTCGCTCCTGGCGCGATATCGGCAGCGTCGCCCGGCGATTGAGCCGTCGGGCGCGCGGGGCGGCTCGATGTCACACCGTCAGGACCCGGCCCTCGTCCGCGGCGACGCGACCGTCCACGAGCTCGGCGTATGTGCGCTCGACGGCGTCGCGCCCGGTGCCGGCGACGACGCGCAGCCACGGGCGCTCGCCGTCTGCGACGGCGGCGACGAACGCGCCCCACGCCGAGGCGAGTCGTTGCTGCAGGCCGTGCGCGCCCCACTCGATGACGCGCTTCCTGATCTGGTCGGGTGCGAAGAAGAGCATCGGCCGCGGCCCGGGCAATCCCTTGCCGCCGCCGAGCGACTCCCAGTGCGTGCCGCCGACCGAGCAGCTGTACGCGAGCGCATCGCGCCAGCGGCCGTGGACCGCAGCGCGCAGGGCCGCATCGCCGCTCATGTCGACGTAGACGGCGCTCGCATCGACGGGCAACGTCGCGACATCGCCGTACGCGACGACACGGTCGTAGCAGCCGAGCCGCTCCGTGAACGTCGCGTTCCGCGGCGACGTCAGGCCGACGACCTGCGGCGCTCCCGGCGAGCCGCGCCGGCGCGCGAGGCAGAAGGCGAGGCCGTATGCGGTCTTGCTCGATGCGCTCGCGACGAGCACCGTCGACGCGCCGAAGAAGGCGTTGTCGGCGAGGAAGTCGTCGATCAGGAACGATGTGATGAAGAGCGGCCGCAGCAGCGCGATCAGCGCTTCGTGCTCGACGCGGTACTCGGGGTCGCAGCTGCAGCGCACGTAGCGGTTGTAGACCGCGGGCAGGTTCGCACGGTGCGCCGCGCCGTCGACGAAGCCCTCGTCGACGACGCGCACCGGCGCGACGACCGCTTCGTCGGCGATCGGCCAGTAGCCGTAGAAGC
>DASSRF010000376.1:0-5002 GCA_035701945.1 Caldimonas sp.
TGGCGGTCGGGACCGCCCGGCCGGTGATCTCGGAGCCGTCGGTGGGACCGAGGATGCGCTTGAACATGGCTGACCTCCGCGGCGACGCGGCGGCATCTTCGCATCGCAGCGCGCGCGCCGGCAAACCGGCGAAAACCCGCGCGCGGGTCAGCCGCGCGCGATCGGCCGCTCGGGATCGGCCGACCACTCGCTCCACGAGCCCGGATAGAGCGTCGAGCCGGCGAGCCCGGCGTGCTCCATCGCGAGCAGGTTGTGGCACGCGGTGACGCCCGAGCCGCACGAGTGGATGACGTCGCTCGGCGCGCGCCCGCCGAGCAGCGCGCCGAATTCGTCGCGCAGCGCGCCTTTGGACTTGAACGTGCCGCTCGCCTCGAGGTTGGCGCGGTGGAAGCGCTGGAACGCGCCCGGGATGTGGCCAGCGACCGGGTCGATCGGCTCGCTCTCGCCGCGGAACCGCTCGGCGGTGCGAGCGTCGATCAGCATGCGCTCGGGCGCGCGGGCGCCGACACCCGCAGCGTCGATCGTCGCGACGAGCGAGGGCTGCTCCGGATACGGCGGCCCGCCCGGCGCGACGCTCGCCGCGCTCGTCAAGGGCAGGCCTCGGCGCTGCCACGCCTGGATGCCGCCGTCGAGGACGGCGACGTCGGCGTGGCCGAGCCAGCGCAGCAGCCACCACAGCCGCGCCGCGTAGACGCCGCCCTGCGCGTCGTAGCCGACGACAAGCGTGCCCGGGCGGATGCCGAGGCCGCCGACGGCGCGCTGCAACGCGGCGCGCTCGGGCAGCGGATGGCGGCCGTTGCGCCCGGTCTTGGTTCCGCTGAGGTCGCGGTCCAAGTGCAGGTAGTACGCGCCGGGCAGGTGCGACTCGCGGTAGCGGCGCTCGCCCGCGTCGGTGTCGGCGAGGTCGAACGAGGTGTCGACGACGACGGGCTGCGGCGCGCGCGCGAGCAGCGCGGCGAGCGCGTCGACGTCGACCAGGGTGCGGCCGGCGACTGCAGTCATGCGGCGTTCACGATCGGCAGCGGGCGCGGGCGTCCGGCGCGCGCTCAGCGCATCGCCTTCTGGTACCACTCGTGGAACTGCTGCATGCCGTCTTCCATAGGGCTCTGGTACGGACCGGAATCGTCGTCGCCGCGCTCGAGCAGCGCGCGCCGGCCGGCGTCCATGCGCAGCGCGATCTCGTCGTCCTCGGCGCACGTCTCCCAGTACGCCGCCTGCTCGGCCTCGACGAACTCGCGCTCGAAGGCGTGGATGTCCTCGGGATAGAAGAACTCGACGACGTTGAGCGTCTTCTGCGGTCCCTTCGGATGCAGCGTCGAGACGACGAGGACGTGCGGATACCACTCGACCATCGTCGCCGGGTAGTAGGTGAGCCAGATCGCGCCGTGGCGCGGCACCGGGTCGTCGAAGCGACCCTCGCGGTAGGCGAGGACGGCGTCGTGCCATTTCCGGTACGCCGGCGAGCCCGGCTTGGCGAGCTCGTTCTTCGGACCGACCGTCTGCACGGAGTGGTGCGCGCCGAACTCCCAGCGCAGGTCCTCGCAGGTGACGAACTGGCCGAGCCCGGGATGGAACGGCGCGACGTGGTAGTCCTCGAGGTAGACCTCGATGAACGTCTTCCAGTTGTAGTCGCACTCGTGCAGGTGGATGCTGTCGAACGCGTAGCCGCTGAAGTCGAGCTCCTTCGCCGGCCCGATGCGGGCGAGCTCGGCGGCGACTTCGCGACCCGGAGCGACCCCGGCGACGTCGAACACCATGCCGTTCCACGCCTGCACCGGATAGCTCGCGAGGTCGCGGCAGGGGTCGTCGGCGAAGTGCGGCGCGCCGATCAGCTGGCCGCCGAGGTCGTACGTCCAGCGGTGCAGCGGACAGACGATGTTCGCCGCGGTGTTGCCGCGGCCGCGCAGCATCACCGCCTGGCGATGCCGGCAGACGTTGGAGACGAGCTTCAGCCCTTCGGCCGTGCGGATCAGCGCGCGGCCCTCGCCTTCGTGGCCGAGCGCGTGGTAGTCGCCGACTTCCGGAACGCTGAGCGCGTGGCCGATGTAGCGGGGACTCCTCGCGAACAGGCGTTCGCGCTCGCGCTCGAAGAGCGCACGGTCGAAATAGCTGGAGACGGGAAGCGGCGACTGGGCCGGTGCGAGCACTTCGCGGGTGACGCGCAGGTCGGACATACGGGAAAGGACCTCCTCGGGCGGGTGGCAGAAGGCGGGTCCGAGGCTCGCGACGGCACCGCCGCCCGCGCCTGGAAAGGGGTGCGGATTGTACCCAGCGCCCCGGCACGGATCGGCGGTGCGGCGCAGGGCGCCGGACGCGCTCAGGTGGGGTCGCGACGGCTGACTACAATCGACTTTTTTCAGAGCATGAATGGCGACCGATCCCAGCCCCTCCGCGGCGGCAGAGCCCGCCAGCTACGAAGTGGCGTTGCGTGAGCTCGAGTCGCTGGTCGCCTCGATGGAGGGCGGCCAGCTCCCTCTCGAAGGCCTGCTCGCGGGGTACAAGCGCGGCACCGAGCTGCTCCGGTACTGCCGTTCGCGGCTCGAAGCGGTCGAGCAGCAGGTGAAGATCCTCGAGGATGGCCAGCTGCGGCCGTGGTCCCAGTCGTGAAACGAGATGCCTTCGACACCTGGTCGCTCGCCGAGCTCGACGCTGTGGAGTCGACGCTCGACGCTTTTGTTCCCGTCGATGCGCCCGCGGGCCTCGGCGAGGCGATGCGCTATGCCGTCCTCGACGGCGGCAAGCGGCTGCGGCCGTTGCTCGTCCTCGCCGCGTCCGACGCCGTCGGCGGCAGCCGCCCGGCGGCGCTGCGCGCCGCCTGCGCCGTCGAGCTGATCCACGCCTATTCGCTCGTCCACGACGACCTGCCGTGCATGGACGACGACGTCCTGCGCCGCGGCAAGGCCACCGTGCACGTCCGCTTCGGCGTCGCCCAGGCGATGCTCGCCGGCGACGCCATGCAGGCGCTCGCGTTCGAGGTGCTGACGCCGGACGACGGCAGCATCGATCCCCGGCTGCAGTCGCGGCTGTGCGCGCTGCTCGCGCGCGCGGCCGGCGGCGCCGGCATGGCAGGGGGCCAGGCGATCGACCTCGCGAGCGTCGGCCTGCCGCTCGACGAGCGCGCGCTCTCCGACATGCACCGCAGGAAGACCGGCGCGCTGCTGCGCGCGAGCGTCCTGATGGGCGCGGCGTGCGGCAGGACCGACGAGCGCGGCTGGCGCGCGCTCAGCTGCTACGGCGACGCGGTCGGGCTCGCGTTCCAGGTCGTCGACGACATCCTCGACGTCACCCAGCCGTCGGCGACGCTCGGCAAGACCGCCGGCAAGGACCACCTCCACGACAAGCCGACCTACGTCACCGTGCTCGGCCTCGACGCCGCGCGTGCGCACGCCGAAACGCTGCGCCGCGCCGCGCACGCCGCGCTCGACACCAGCGGCATCGCCGACACCGAGCAGCTGCGCGAGCTCGCCGACCGCGTCGTCGAGCGCGACTCCTGATGAAGCTTCTCGACACCATCCATTCGCCGGCGGACGTGCGCCGGCTGTCGCGCCTCGAGCTGAAGGTGCTCGCGACCGAGCTGCGCGACTTCGTCGTCCAGACCGTGTCGCAGACGGGCGGGCACTTCTCGTCGAACCTCGGCACAGTCGAGCTGACGATCGCGCTGCACCACGTCTTCAACACGCCGCACGACCGCATCGTCTGGGACGTCGGCCATCAGACGTACCCGCACAAGACGATCACCGGCCGCAAGGACCGGATGAAGACGCTGCGCCAGCTCGGCGGCATCTCGGGCTTCCCGCGCCGCGAGGAGAGCGAGTACGACACGTTCGGCACCGCGCACTCGTCGACCTCGATCTCGGCGGCGCTCGGCATGGCCGTCGCCGCGCGGATGAAGGGCGAGAGCAGGAAGTGCGTGGCCGTCATCGGCGACGGCGCGATGAGCGCCGGCATGGCGTTCGAGGCGCTCAACAACGCCGGCTACGCCAAGGACGGCCAGCCGAACGACCTGCTCGTCGTCCTGAACGACAACGACATGTCGATCTCGCCGCCGGTCGGCGCGCTCAACCGCTACCTCGCGCGACTGATCAGCGGCAAGTTCTACGCCGCCGCGCGCGACACCGCGAAGACGGTGCTTCAGCATGCGCCGCCGCTGCTCGAGCTCGCGCGCCGGCTCGAGGAGCACGCCAAGGGGATGGTCGTCCCGGGGACGATCTTCGAGGAGTTCGGCTTCAACTACGTCGGCCCGATCGACGGCCACGACCTCGATTCGCTGATCCCGACGCTCGAGAACCTGCGCGACCTGAAGGGCCCGCAGTTCCTCCACGTCGTGACGAAGAAGGGCTACGGCTACAAGCTCGCCGAGGCCGACCCGGTCGGCTACCACGCGGCGTCGGGCAAGTTCGATCCGAGCGTCGGCTTCGTCAAGCCGGCGACTCCGCCCAAGCTCACCTTCACGCAGGTGTTCGGCCAGTGGCTGTGCGACATGGCCGAGAAGGACGAGCGGCTGGTCGGCATCACCCCGGCGATGCGCGAGGGCTCGGGAATGGTCGAGTTCGAGAAGCGCTTCCCGAAGCGCTACTTCGACGTCGGCATCGCCGAGCAGCACGCGGTCACGTTCGCCGCGGGCCTCGCGTGCGAGGGCATGAAGCCGGTCGTCGCGATCTATTCGACGTTCCTGCAGCGCGGCTACGACCAGCTCATCCACGACGTCGCGATCCAGAACCTGCCGGTCGTCTTCGCGCTCGACCGCGCCGGCATCGTCGGCGCCGACGGCGCGACGCACGCCGGCAGCTTCGACATCGCGTACCTGCGCTGCCTTCCCAACGTCAGCGTGCTGACGCCGGCCGACGAGAACGAGTGCCGGCAGGCGCTCTACACCGCGTTTATGCAGAGCCATCCGTGCGCGGTGCGCTATCCGCGCGGCGCCGGCGCCGGCGTCGCGGTGCAGGCCGAGATGCGCGCGATCCCCTTCGGCAGCGGCGAGATCCGCCGCGAGACGACGCGC
>DASSRF010000377.1:0-7923 GCA_035701945.1 Caldimonas sp.
CGTCGCCCGGCGCCGACTTCAGCGCCGCCGCGGCGAAGCCGATTCCGAGCGACTCGCTGCCCGGCGTGTCGCGAACGAAGCGGACGAGGGCGAGCAGCTCGGGCGCGTCGTCGGCGCCGAGCGACGTGCGGCGGACGCGGCTTGCGTCGACGAAGCCGCCGCGCTCGCGCGCGTGGTCCCACACCTGCAGGTGGTCGATGCGCTCGCCGCGCACCTCGACGACGTCGCCCTGCCAGAGCAGCGCCTGCTGCTGCGCCGACGCGTGCGGCGCGGCGCGCAGCACGGTCTGGTCGCGAACGACGATCGCGAGCGTCGGCGCGCGCGCGCCGCTCGCGGCCGCGCTCGTCCCGGCCGCGCCGGTCGCGCCGGCGACGGTCGCCAGCGTCACGGCGACGCAGGCGATCAGCACGGTGATGCAGATGCGCGCGAGATCGCGCCACGTCCACGGCTCCGGGTCGCTGTTGCGCAGCGCGTCCCAGCGCTCGTCTTCGACACGGCGGCTCATTGCGGCTCCTTCGCGTCGTCGGCGGCGGCGTGCCGCTCGGCGTCGTTGGCGCTCGCGCCGGCGAGCGCGGTGCGCTTCTGGCCCGACGTGCCGAGCAGCCCGGCGCCGATGAAGCCGCCGTCGGTGCCCGGCGCGGCGATGATCACCTGCACCTTGTCGGAGAGCTTGTCGGCCATCGTCTTCTGGATGAGCAGCGGATGGCGGCTCAGCAGCGCGCCTTCGCGGCCCATCTGCTCGGCGTTCGACTTGCCGACCTTGTCCATCCGGTAGACCTCGGCGTCGGCGAGCTTCTGCCGCGCCTCGGCCTCGCCGCTCGCCTCGATGCGGCGAGCCTGCGCTTGTGCCTCCGCGGCCTTGATGCGGCTCACCTTCTGCGCTTCGGCTTCGAGCTGGCGCTGCTCGATCTGGCGCTGCTTGAACGGCAGCACGTGCTTCATCGCCTCTTCCTGCGCCTTCGCTGCGATGACCTGCTCGCGCGCCGCCGCCTCGGCGCCGATCTCGCGCCGCACCTTCTCGGCCTGCGCCTTCAGCTCGGTTTCCTTGACCTGCTTTTCCTTCAGGTCGAGCGTGTACTTCATCTTCTCGCCGGCGAGCTCTTCGGCGAGCAGCTCTTCCATGCCCTTGCGGTAGTCGGCGGGCAGGTCGATCTTGCCGATCTGCACGCTGCGCAACACGACGCCGTCGGCGGCGAGGCGCGGCTTCAGCTCGGCCTCGACCGCCGCCTGGATCTCGGCGCGCTTGCTCGAGAAGATCTCGCGCACCGTGTAGCGCGCGAACACCTTGTAGACGACGCCTTGCGTCGCCGGATCGACGATCTCGCCGGCGACGTCGTCGGGCATGCTCTTCGCGAGCGCCGCGACCTTGAGCGGATCGATCGCGAAGCGCACCGTGAGGTCGGCGCCGAGCGAGAGGCCTTCGACCGACTGCAGCGGCGCCGGACCGGCGGCGCTCGCCATCTGCGCGGCGCGCCAGGTCTGGTCGCGCAGGCTGAAGACCCGCATCTGCTGCAGCCCGGGAACAACGAGGACGCTGCCGGCGCCCCACTCGGTGACGGTGCCGGTCAGCCGGTTCGTTCGCACGCCGACCTCGCCGCGACCGACGCCCTGCAGCGGCGGATGCAGCGCGAGCAGCGCCGCCGAGCCGGTCGCGACGGCGGCGATCGCGACCGGCAGGGCGCGCCGGCGCCAGTCGATCGGCGAGCGGCGGCCGACGACGATCGTCTCGTAGTCGCTGTCGATGCCGTTGTCCTCCGACGGCTCGCGGACGACGGGCGCTCGCTTCGCGAAGCGAGCGCGCAGCGCCGCGATCCAGGCCTTCAGGCGTTCCTGCCACATGCGTCCACTCCTCGTCGCGGCACCGTGCCGCGGTGCGACCACTGTCGCGGCGCGCGGCAAAGCGGCGATGAAGCGAACGCGAAGCGATCGTGGCCGGGCGATGAACGCGCGCCGCTCGGCCGGCGGCAACTGCCGCTCGTCGCCAGCGCGGCGGGTCAGCCGGCGGCGCGGCGCGCCGCGGCGATGCAGTCGAGCAGCACCTGCAGCTCGCCGACCTGGTTGGCGAGCAGGAGGACGAGGCGCGCGTCGAGCTCGGCGCTCTCGGCGTCGCTCAGGCCCTCGTGCGCGGCGACCCACGCCTCGTAGAACGCGTCGCCGTCGGCGATGTTCGGATCGGACTTCATCGGTCGTCGCCGTCGAGCGCGAGCGCGCGGCGCAGCGCCGCCTCCACGCTCGCCGGCGTCGGCTGCGCGATCGTCGCGGCGACGTAGGCGTCGGGGCGGACGAGGACGAGCGTTCCCGGCGCCGCGTGCAGATGCGTCGCGAGCGTGCCGTCGGCTGCGACCGCGTGCGCCGCGAACGGCAGCCGCCGCGCGACGTCGGCGAGCGACGCGACGTCGCGCTCGCTGCCGCCGATCCACAGGCCCGCGAAGCGCGTGCCGTCGGCGAGCAGCTCCATGACCGTCGTCGCGCCGAGCGCGACGTTCTGCAGCGAGCGCGCGCCCGCGGGCGCCCAGCGCGACGGCGGATAGTCGTTCGCCTGCGCCATGCGGCCGGTGTTGGCGAGCTTGCGCGCGAACGGATGCGTTCGCGCGAGCGCGACGACCGCGCGCCGCAGCCGATGCTCGGCGGCGCTCCTCGGCGCGAGGAACCGCGCGGTGCGGCTCGTCACGCGCAGGTTCTCGACCGCGGCGGCGTGGCGCTCGGCGTGGTAGCTGTCGACGAGCGCTTCGCCGGCCTCGCCGGCGACGACGAGCGCGAGCTTCCAGCCGAGGTTGGCGGCGTCCTGGATGCCGTTGTTGCCGCCGCGCGCGCCGAACGGGCAGACGACGTGCGCAGCGTCGCCGATGAAGATCGTGCGACCGACGCGGAAGGTGTCGAGCAGGTGGTCGCGGTACTGGTACGGGCCGATCCAGACGAACTCGAACTCGACGTCGGGACCGAGCTGCTCGCGCAGCCGGGCGCCCGCGACCTCGGGCTTGCTGATCGACTCGGGGTCGGCGTGCTCGTCCATCTGGTAGTCGAGCCGCCACACCGCGTCGGCCATCAGGTGCTGCCAGACGCCGCGGCCCTGGTTGAAGGGCGCGTCGATCCACGTCCAGCGCTCGACCGGCAGCGGCTTCTTGAAGCGGACGTCGCTGATGCACCAGCGGTCGGTGTGGCGCGACGCGTGCGCCTCGATCCCGAGCGCGTCGCGGATCCTGCTGTTGGCGCCGGTCGCATCGACCAACCAGTCGGCCTCGAGCGCATACGCTCCGGCGGGCGTTTCGACATGGACGACGGCGCCACCGCTCGCGTGCTCGACGCGAACGACCTTCGTCTTCCAGCGGATCGCGCCTTCGTCGAGCTCGCGGATGCGGTCGACGAGGAACCACTCGAGATAGAACTGCTGCAGGTTGATGAACGGCGGCTGCTCGGAGCGGCTGTCGTCCTCGAGGTCGAACGAGTAGACCTCGTCGGCGCCGGAGAACGTGCGGCCGACCGACCACGTGATGCCCTTGGCGCGGATGCGGTCGTAGATGCCGAGGCGGGCGAAGATCTCGAGGCTCTTCTGCGCGTAGCAGATGCCGCGCGACGACGCACCGCGCACGCCCACGGTGTCGTCCTCGTCGAGGACGACGACCGGCACGCCGCGCAACAGCAGGTCGCACGCGAGCGTCAGCCCCGAGAGGCCGCCGCCCGCGATCGCGACCGGGTAGCGGATCCGCTCGCGCGCGTCGAGGTCGGGAGCGCGCACGTGCGGCCAGGTCGGCAGCTCGTACGCAGGGGCGAACTTCCAGACTTCGGCGGCGGCCATGGGGCCGTTATAACGTCTCGGCGAACGCCGCGATCTCGTCGGCGACACGCTGCTGCAGGTCGATGCGGCCGGCGAGATAGTGGTCGCCGCCGGTGACGTCGACGTTGCGGATCCGCCCTGGCGCGGCGGCGAGCCAGGCGTCGCGCGTGCTCGGAAACGTGCTCTGGTCGGCGGTGTACGTGAGCAGCAGGACCGGCGATGTCGTGCGCGCGAGGTTCTCGGGGCCGCCGGCGCGCGACGCCGACGACCATTGCGAGAGGAACGCGACGAGCGACGTCGTCCGGCCCATCGCGTTCGCCGCGAAGTTCACCGCCCGCGCGTCGCCCCAGACGCTGCCGGGCTTGCGGTCGTTGGCGTCGAGCGTCAGATCGAGGCAGCGCGGGTCGGCGTGCGTGCGGTGGACGACGAACGTCTCGTCGCGCGGCGCGCCCGGCGTGGCGCGCAGCTCGTCGACGCGCGCGCGGACGCGCGCCTCGATGCGGTCGCGGCGGGCGCGCTGCGCCGCCATGAAGCGGGCGAGGAACTCGGCCGAGAAGCGCGGCGGACGCTCGCCGCCGTCGAGCCAGTTCCGCGCGTCGTACAGGTCGAGCGACGCGTTCGTCGCCAGCGCGTCGTGCTCGTCGACGACCGCCGGATCGATCCAGCGCAGGAGGAGATGCGAGCGGCCCTCGTGCGCTGCGCAGAGCGCGATGCCGTCCACCGGCGGCAGGTCGGAGGCGACGAGGCCCGATGGATCGCCATCGACGAGCGTCGTCGCGGTGAAGCGCTCGGCCTCGGCCTGGTAGTAGGCCGCGAGCGCGGCGCCGCCGGAGTTGCCGACGAGGACGACGCGGTCGCAGGCGAGCGTCTCGCGCATGAACTTGACCCCCGCGCCGAGGTCCTGGAGGACGCGCTCGACGACGAGCACGGTGTCGTTGCCGGCGAAGCGCGAGTTGAGGCCGAGGCACGCGATGCCGCGCTCCGCGAGCGGCGCGATCAGGTAGTGCCCCATGAAGTTGCTCGTCGGGTGCATGACGATCGCGCCGATGCGTCGCCCGCTCGCGCGCACCTGCGTCCGCGCCGGCTCTCGATACGCGCCGTAGATGCGCGGCCTGAGCATCTGCAGCCCCGACTGGCTCTCCATCGCCGCGCCGGCGCGGACGTCGATGGCAGCCAGCCGAAGCTCGCTCGCCTCAGGCATCCATCGCGCCCCAGTCGGAGACGGCGTCGGCCTCGGCGGCCGGCGCGTCGCGCCTGGCCCGCTTCTCGCGCGTCCACGCCTCGACCGCGGCGTGCGCCTCGCGCTCGTGGCGCGCCGTCGTCTCGGCGCTCGCGGTCGGCACCGTCAGCTCGAGCCTGAGGCCGTTCGGATCGAAGAAGTAGATCGACTCGATGATGCCGTGGTCGGTGATGCCGAGGACGTCGACGCCGGCCGCCTCCAGCCTCGCCTTGGCCTGGCGCAGCGCGTCGATCGAGTCGACCCGCAGCGCGATGTGGTTGACCCACGCCGGCGTGTTCGGCGACGGCGCGGCCGCCTCGTCGTCGCCGAGGTCGAAGAACGCGAGGTGCGAGCCGTCGGCCATGCGAAAGAAGATGTGCACGTACGGGCAGTGCTCGCCGGTGCTCGGCACCGTGTCGGCGCGGATGACGTGGACGAGCGGCAGGCCGAGCACGTCCTCGTAGAACGCGCGCGTTTCCTCGCAGTCTCGGCAGCGCCACGCGAAGTGGTGCAGGCCTCGCACGGGAACGAAGGGAGCGGGATCGTGCATTCGTTGCGGCGCGCACCGAACCGCGGCGGCGCGCCGGCGACGAATCTACTCCTCCGCGCCGCTACGATGGCCGCCATGCCCTCTCCTCGCATCCCCGGCGTCCGCCTCCTCCACTCTCCCGGACCGACGCACGTCCCCGACGCCGTCGTCGACGCGATGTCGCGCCAGCCGACCGACCTCGCCGATCCGCGCCTCGCCGATCTCGTCGCCGCGTGCGAGAACGGCCTGAAGGACCTGCTCGGCACGAAGAGCGCCGAGGTCTTCTTCTACGCCGCCAACGGCCACGGCGGCTGGGAGGCGGTCATCGCCAACCTCGTCGCGCCGGGCGAGCCGGTGCTCGTCCCGGGCACCGGGCACTTCTCCGACAGCTGGGCCGAGCAGGTCGCCGCGTTCGGCGGCGTCGCTCTGCGAACGCCGTACCGCGAAGGGCATCCGATCGACCCGGCCGCCGTCGAGGCGGCGCTGCGCGACGACAAGGAGCACCGCATCGGCGCCGTCTTCGCGGTCCACACCGACACCGCGAGCGGAACGACGTCCGACCTCGCCGCGATCCGCCGCGCGATCGACGCCGCGCGCCATCCCGCGCTCTTCGTCGCCGACGTCGTCGCATCGCTCGCGGCGGCACCGTTCGCGATGGACGGGCTCGGCGCCGACGTCGCGATCGCGGCTTCGCAGAAGGGCTTGATGGTCCATCCCGGCCTCGCGATCGTCGCCGCCAACGAGCGCGCGCTCGCCGCCGCCGCGGCGAACCGCGTGCCGCGCTTCTACTGGGACTGGCAGCGACGGCGGAGCGAATACTCGTACCGCAAGTTCTGCGGCACGCCGCCGCTCGCGCTGGTCGCCGGGCTCGAGGCCGCGCTCGGCCTGATCGCCGCGGAAGGGCTCGCTGCGGTCCATGCCCGACATGCGCGGCTCGCGCGCGCGGTGCACGCCGCGGTCTCCGCGTGGTCCGAAGGCGGCGCGGTCGGCTTCTTCACCAAGGTGCCGGAGGCGCGCTCGGTCTCGGTGACGGCGATCGAGGTCGGACCCGGGATCGATCCCGAGAAGCTGCGCACCGTCGCGCGGGAACGCTTCCAGGTCGCGATCGCCGGCGGCCTCGGGCCGCTTTCCGGCCGCGTCTTTCGCATCGGCCACCTCGGCGACGTCAACGAGGCGATGGTCCTCGGCGCGCTCGCCGGCGTCGAGGCGGCGATGCACGCGCAGGGCATCGCGTTCGCGCGCGGCGGAGTCGACGCCGCGGTCGCCGCGCTCGCCGACGACCCGCGCTGACGCGGTCAGCGCCGGCGCGCCGCCACGGGGCGCCGCGGCGCACGCTTCGCAGCAGCGCCGCCGAGGTGCACCTCGCGCAGGATGATCCTGCTGTACGTCTCCTGCGCGCCGGCGTGCTCGCGGATCGTCTCGGTCACCGCGGCGAGGTCGGCGCGGTCGCTGCACGCGACGCGCAGCGCGTAGTCGAACGAGCCGGTGACGAGGGTCGCCGTCGAGACCTGCGGGACGTCGCGGATCGCGCGCTCGAACGCGTCGGCGGTCGTCGTCGGCCGCAGCTTGACGTCGATCTGCGCCTCGATCGTGAGCCCGAGCGCCGCCGGATCGACGACGGCGTGGATGCCGACGATCGCTCCGCTCTCGAGCAGCCGCCGCACGCGCTCGGCCGCGGCGTTCGCGCTCAGGTGGACGGCGGCGCCGAGGTCGGTGAACGAGCAGCGCCCGTCGCGCTCGAGCACGCGGATGATTTCGCGGTCGATCTTGTCTATGCAGCGATTTTCTCGGCGCATGACGGACTTGTCGACTCATTTCGCCGCCAAACGCTGCGCCGGATGCCGAATACTCCAGCCGACCCACCGGCGCGCGCCATGAACGACTCGATTGAAGCCGAGCTTCTCGCCGCCCGCCTCGTCCCCGCCGAGGCGCACGACGAGCCGGCGTGGGTCGACCTCTACGTCGGCGCGCGCGCCCGTCTCGACCCCGCGCTCGACCTCGAGCGCACCGTCGACGAAGCGCGCCTCGCGTGGCGCGCGCACGGCTGGGCGCACCCGGCCGCGGTCGCGTGCCTCGAGCACGAGCTCGGTCCGCTCGACGACGGCTGAGGCTGCCGCGCCGGCGGGCGCGTCAGCGCATGTTGCCCGTGTGCCCGAGCGAGTAGCGCCCGGGCTGCGGCCACACCGCGAGGCCGTGCGGCTCCTTGCCGACCGGGATCTTCCGGACCAGTTGGCCGGTCGCGGTGTCGAACACGTACACGACGTCGTCGTAGCGGCCGGAGAGCCAGAGCGTCTTCCCGTCGGCGCTGACATTGCCCATGTCGGGGCTGCCGCCGCCCGGGATCGGCCAGGTCTTCTCGACCGTGCGGGTGGCGAAGTCGAGCACCGAGACGCTGCCCTT
>DASSRF010000378.1:0-2622 GCA_035701945.1 Caldimonas sp.
CGGCACGCCGATGAGCTCGCACCTGATGCCCGAGCTGAGCGCGCACCTGCTCGCCGCGACAGCGACGTGCGACTGGCTCGAGTGGGTCGACTGGGCCGACGTTCTCGTGCAGGAGCCGCTGCGGATCGTCGACGGTTGCGCCGTCGTCCCCGACCGACCGGGCGCCGGCATGGTGTGGGACGACGCTGCCGTTGCGCGGCATCGGCTCGCCTGATCTCCGCGGCGCCTGCGCGCCTTCGGTCCGCTGCTCCGCCTACAGCACCTGGCTGCGCAGCTCGGGAAACACCTTGCCGACCTTGGCGAGCAGATAGTCGCCGTAGCGGCCGTGGAACGCGTGCACGTTGGCGCGGTCCCAGCGCTCGGCGGCATCGTCGCGGGGCGGCTGGTCGGCGAGCCCCTGGATGCGCTCGACGCGGCTGAAGAAGTTCGGGTCGAAGAAGAGCGGGAACGAGAGGCGATCGCGGCCGCTGCGGTTGATCGCGACGCGGTGCGGCGTCGACCGGTAAAGGCCTCCGGTCATGCGATCGAGCATGTCGCCGATGTTGCAGACGAACGTGCCCGGAACCGGCGGTGCTTCGACCCAGCCGCCCGGCGTCTTCACCTGCAGGCCGCCGACGTCGTCCTGCAGCAGGATCGTGAGGAGCCCGTAGTCGCTGTGCTCGCCGACGCCCCAGCGCGCGTCGGTGCCCGTCGGCACCGGGCGCGACGGATAGTTGAAGACGCGAAAGAGGATCAGCGGGTCGGCGGTGTAGCGAAGCGCGAAGTAGTCGTTCGGCAAGCCGAGGCTGAGCGCGATGCCTTCCACCAACCGGTGGCCGAGCGCCGTCACCGCCGCCATGTAGTCGAGCAGCGTGCCGCGAAAGCCGGGCAGGTCGGGAAAGAGATTGCGGCCGTGCAGCGGCGTGCCGGCCTGGACGAGCGGATCGTCGTCGGCGAGCTCGCTGCCGAGGTAGAGGCCTTCCTTCCAGTCCGGCAGCCCGGAAGTGAGCTCGCCGCCGAGCGGAAAGTAGCCGCGCCACGCGCGCCCGCCGAGCGCCATCCGCCAGCGCAGCTTGGTCGCCTCGTCGAGCGCGAAGAAGCGCCGGCTCGCCGCCTCGAGCTCGGCGATCAGCGCCGCGTCGACGCCGTGCCCGGCGACGTAGAAGAAGCCGTGCGCGCGGCACGCCTCGCCGATGCGGCGCGCGACGTCGTCGCGGCCGGGCGCTGCGCGCAGCAGCGCGCCGATGTCGATGATCGGAAGTGCTTCGGGCATGAAGCCCGAATGCTATGCGCAGACGTCAGCCGCGCACGCGGCGCTCGACGGCGCGCGCGCCCGAGCGCATGCTCGACAGGACGAGCAGCATCGCGAGCGCGCCGACGCCGGCGGCGATCAGCACCGCTCGCACCGGGTCGTTGCGGATCGGGCTGGCGACGATCGCGGCCGCCCGGTCGCGAAGGTGCAGCGCCGCCGCCTGCAGTGCGTCGCTCGCCTTTTCCATCGCCCAGGCCGCGGCGTCGCGGATCCTCGAGTCGTCGGCGACGCCGCGGCTGCCGCGCTCGAGCTCGCGCGACAGCCGTTGCATGACCTCGTCGCCGCGATCGGGCTGGCGCTCGGCGCTCATCGTTTGCACAGGGCTCGACTCGTTGACCATCGCGGTTCTCCTGTCACCCGATCCCGCAGCATCGCGCCGGCCGCCTCCGCGCGGCGACGGGAGACTTCGTCGGGCGATGTAGGACGTTTCCGGCTACAACTGCGGGTCGCGTCGCAAAGGCGCAGGTCAGAAGAACACGGCTCGCCTGCGAGCGGGCTCGCCACCCGGCGCGTCGGGAGAAAGAACGTTCATGGCGAAGACCAAGCACGCACGGTTGCTCCTGGGGTTCTGCACGCTGTTGCCGATCGTGGCGGCGGGGCTCGCGGGCTGCGGCCGCCCGTCGGACTCGCAGGGAGGCGGGCACGGTCCGGGCGGCGGCGGTGCGCCGCCCGCGATGCCGGTCGCGGTCGTCGTCGCACGCGTCAGCAACGTGCCGGTGGTGATCGAATCGGTCGGGCGCGCCGAGGGCTCGAAGGAGGTCGAGGTGCGTGCACGCGTCACCGGCCTGATCGAGCAGCAGCGCTACCACGAAGGCGATCGCGTCAAGGCGAACGCGCCGCTCTTCCTGATCGAGCAGGCGCCGTTCGAGATCGCGCTTGCGCAGGCGCGCGCGACGCTGCTGCAGGAAACCGCCAGGCTCGAGCAGGCGCGTCGCGAGGCGAAGCGGCTCGGGCCGCTGATCGAGCAGCATGCGGTCAGCCAGCGCGACTTCGACGACGCCGCTTCGGCGCAGCGCGTCGCCGAAGCGAGCGTCGCGCAGGCGCAGGCGCAGCTGCGGCAAGCCGAGCTCAACCTGTCGTACACGCGCGTCGTCTCGCCGATCACGGGCATCACGGGGCGCGCCGAGAAGTCGCAGGGCAGCCTCGTCAGCCCGAGCGACGGGCTGCTCACGCGGGTGACGCAGACCGATCCGATCTGGGTCCGCTTCTCGTTCTCGGAGAGCGAGCTCGCGCAATTGCGCAGCGGCAGCGCCGGCGCGGTGAAGCTGCTCACGGCCGAAGGCAAGCCGCTCGGCGGTGCCGGCAAGCTCAACTTCGCCGGCTCGACGGTC
>DASSRF010000379.1:0-4044 GCA_035701945.1 Caldimonas sp.
CAGCAGGATCGTCGCGCCGGTCGCCGGCCGCGTCGGCCTGCGGCCGATCGACGTCGGCAACACGATCAGCGCCGGCGACGCGAACGGCGTCGCGGTCATCACGCAGCTCGCGCCGATCGACGTCGCGTTCGCGGTGCCGCAGGACCGTGTTCCCGAGGTGCAGGCGAGCGTCGCCGCCGGCGCCAGGCTCGCCGTCGCCGCGTTCGACCGGACGCGCACGAAGAAGCTCGGCGACGGCGTCTTCTCGACGCTCGACAACGTCGTCGACGTGCAGACCGGAACGGTGAAGGCGAAGGCGCGCTTCGCCAACGCCGACAGCGCGCTCTTTCCGAACCAGTTCGTCAACGTCCGCCTGCTGCTGCGCTCGATCGAAGGCGCGATCGTCGTCCCGGTGACGGCGATGCGCACCGGCCCGAACGGCGACTACGTCTACGTCGTCAACGAAGACCGGACCGTCTCGGTGCGAGCGGTCGAGCGCGGCGTCGCGACCAACGAGGTGATCGCGATCGCCAAGGGGCTCGCGCTCGGCGAGCGCGTCGTCACCGAGGGCGGCGACCGGTTGCGCGAGGGCGCACGCGTCCAGCTCGCAAGCGATGCGCCGCAGCGCGGTGCGTCGGGCGCTTACGGGGGCAGGCGCGGCGCGTCGGGCGCGGCCTCCGGCGCGGCCGCGGCGAGCGGCGCCGACGGCGAACGGCGCCGGCGGCGATCGGGCGACGGCGGCTGAGCCGCGAGCGGCGATGAGCCCGTCGCGCCCGTTCATCCTGCGGCCGGTCGCGACCGCGCTGCTGATGCTCGCGATCGTTCTCGCCGGGCTCGTCGGCTTTCGCCTGCTGCCGCTCTCGGCATTGCCGCAGGTCGACTACCCGACGATCCAGGTGCAGACGCTCTACCCCGGGGCGAGCCCGGAGGTGATGGCGAACACGGTGACGGCGCCGCTCGAGCGCCAGTTCGGCCAGATGGCGGGGCTCGAGCGGATGAGCTCGACGAGCGCCGCCGGCGCTTCGGTCGTGACGCTGCAGTTCTCGCTCGGCCTCACGCTCGACGTCGCCGAGCAGGAAGTCCAGGCGGCGATCAATGCGAGCGGGTCGCTGCTGCCTGCCGACCTGCCCGCGCCACCGGTGTATGCCAAGGTCAACCCGGCCGACGCGCCGGTGCTGACGCTCGCGATCAGCTCCGAGACGGTGCCGCTCACCGAGGTGCAGAACCTCGTCAACACCCGGCTCGCGCAGAAGATCAGCCAGCTGAGCGGCGTCGGCCTCGTCACCCTCGCCGGCGGGCAGCGCCCGGCGGTGCGCATCCAGGCGAACACGCAGGCGCTGGCGTCGTACGGCATCGGAATCGACACGCTGCGCACGGCGATCGCCGCCGCCAACGCCAACAGCGCCAAGGGCAGCTTCGACGGCCCGAAGCGCGCCTACACGATCAACGCCAACGACCAGCTGCTCACCGTCGACGACTACAAGCAGCTCGTCGTCACCTACAAGAACGGCGCGCCGGTGCGCCTCGCCGACGTCGCGCGCGTCGTCGAGAGCGCCGAGAACACGCGCCTCGGCGCCTGGGCCGGCAGGAACGGCGAGCTCCGGCCCGCGATCATCCTCAACGTCCAGCGCCAGCCCGGCGCCAACGTGATCGCGACCGTCGACGCGATCAAGAAGCAGCTTCCCGACCTGCAGGCGTCGCTGCCGGCCAACCTGCGCGTCGAGGTCCTCGCCGACCGCACGACGAGCATCCGCTCGTCGGTGAGCCACGTCGAGCTCGAGCTCGTGCTCGCCGTCGTCATGGTCGTGCTCGTCATCTTCGCGTTCCTCGGCAGTCCGCGCGCGACCGTGATCGCGAGCCTCGCGGTGCCGATCTCGCTCGTCGGCACGTTCGGCGCGATGTACCTGCTGGGCTACAGCCTCAACAACCTGAGCCTGATGGCGCTCACGATCGCGACCGGCTTCGTCGTCGACGACGCGATCGTGATGATCGAGAACATCTCGCGCCACCTCGAGCTCGCGCGCGCGCGCCACGGCGACCCGGCCGGAGCCGAGGCGCTGAAGCGCGACGCGCTCTCCGGTGCCGAGGCCGAGTCGCTGCCGCCCGGACGCCAGCGCATCGTCTTCGAGGCGGCGCTCGCCGGCGCGTCGGAGATCGGCTTCACGATCATCTCGCTCACGGTCTCGCTGATCGCCGTGCTGATCCCGCTCCTCTTCATGGGCGACGTCGTCGGCCGGCTGTTTCGCGAGTTCGCGGTGACGCTCGCGATCACGATCCTGATCTCGGCGGTCGTCTCGCTGACGCTCGTGCCGATGATGTCGGCGCGGTGGCTGCGCGCCGGCGAGGAGCGCACCGACGCCGATGCGCACGGCCTCGGCGCGCGGCTGCGCGGCCGCTTCAAGGCGGTCATCGACCGCTACGACCGCGCGCTGACGTGGGTGATCGACCACGACCGGCTGACGCTCCTCGTCGCGCTCGCGACGCTGGTGCTGACGGTGCTCCTCTACGTCTTCATCCCGAAGGGCCTCTTTCCGACCCAGGACACCGGCCAGCTGCAGGCGCGCGTCGAGACCGCCGAGGACGTCTCGTTCGCGCGCATGGCCGAGCTGCAGCAGGAGACGGCGCGCGCGATCCTCGAGGACCCGGCGGTCGACAACGTCGCCTCGTTCATCGGCGTCGACGCAGCGAACAACACGATGCTGCACACCGGCCGGATGCTGATCAACCTGAAGCCGAGCCACGGCGATGCCGCCGACGTGCAGGCGCACCTGCAGGAGCGCGTCCGCCATGTCGCCGGCGTCACGCTCTACCTGCAGCCGACGCAGGACCTGACGATCGACGCCGAGACCGGCCCGACGCAGTACCGCGTCTCGCTCGAAGGCGCCGACCAGGCGACGGTGACGACGTGGGTCGACCGCCTCGTCGCCGAGATGCGCAAGAAGAAGGAGCTGCGCAACGCGACGAGCGACGCCGGCGCGACCGGCCTCGCCGCGTTCATCGAGATCGACCGCGACACCGCGGCGCGGCTCGGCGTCACCGCGAGCGCTGTCGACGACGCGCTCTACAGCGCGTTCGGCCAGCGCATCGTCTCGACGATCTTCACCGAGACCAACCAGTACCGCGTCATCCTCGAGGCGCAGCCCGGGCTGCTGACGACCGCCGAGTCGCTCGGCAAGCTCAACCTGCGCACGGCGTCGGGCGAGCCGGCGCCGCTCGCCGCGTTCGCGAAGATCAGCGAGCGCCAGGCGCCGCTGCAGATCACGCACGTCGCGCAGTACCCGGCGTCGACGGTCGGATTCGACACCGCCCCCGGCGTCGCGCTCGGCGCCGCCGTCGGCGCGATCCGCGATGCCGCGAAGGCGATCGGCCTGCCGGCATCGGTGCAGCTGACGTTCCTCGGCGCCTCGGGCGCGTACGAGCGGTCGCTCACGAACCAGCTCTGGCTGATCCTCGCCGCGGTGATCTGCGTCTACATCGTCCTCGGCGTGCTCTACGAGAGCTACATCCACCCGCTGACGATCCTCTCGACGCTGCCGTCGGCGGGGGTCGGCGCGCTGCTCGCGCTCATCGTCACCGGCAACGACCTCGGCGTGATCGGGATCATCGGCATCATCCTGCTGATCGGCATCGTCAAGAAGAACGCGATCATGATGATCGACTTCGCGATCGACGCCGAGCGGCTCGAGAAGAAGCCGCCGCGCGAGGCGATCCACCAGGCGGCGCTGCTGCGCCTGCGGCCGATTCTCATGACGACCTGTGCGGCGCTGTTTGCCGCGCTGCCGCTGATGCTCGGCGGCGGCGAAGGCGCCGAGCTGCGCCGGCCGCTCGGCCTGGCGATCTTCGGCGGCCTCATCGTCAGTCAGCTGCTCACGCTCTTCACGACGCCTGTCATCGACCTCGCGTTCGATCGCCTCGGTCGGCGCTTCCGTCGATCGCGCGACGCGACGGTGGTCGCGCCTGGAGCGGCATCGTGATTGCGCATCCGGTAGTCAACGAGCGCGATCGGGCCGGCGGGGTGACCTGCTCGCTCCATGTCCCCCGAAGCCGGCCTGCGGCCGCCTTCTC
>DASSRF010000380.1:0-9765 GCA_035701945.1 Caldimonas sp.
GAGCGATCGCGAGATCGAAGACGGCGAGATCGCGCACGCCCGCTTCGGCGGCGACGTGCGTCGCGGCGCGACCGTCCGTCAGGCGCAGCTCGCCGCTGTCGGTCTGCAGCCCCATCCAGCGGCTCGACGGGTCGGCTTCGAAGCGCACGCCGGCGTCGACGAGTCGCGCCGCCCAGCGATCGACGGCGACGCCGCGGCCGTGCAAGGCGACGATCGCGCCGGCGGGAACCCGCGGCGGCTCGAACGCGTCGGCGGGCGACGCCGGTGCACCCGGCGGGTACGCGAAGAAGCCGCGTCCCGACTTGCGACCGAGCAGGCCGCCGTCGACCATCTCGCGCTGGACGAGCGAAGGCTGGTAGCGCTTGTCGCCGAAGTTGGCGTCGAACACCGACTGGGTGACGGCGAAGTTGGTGTCGTGCCCGATCAGGTCCATCAGCTCGCACGGACCCATGCGAAAGCCCGCGCCGCGCAGGCACGCGTCGATCGTCGCCGGCTCGGCGAGCCGCTCGTGCAGCAGCGCGAGCGCTTCGGCGTAGTAGGGCCGTGCAATGCGGTTGACGATGAAGCCCGGCGTCGAGCGCGCGTGCACCGGCATCTTGCCCCAGCGCTTCGCGAGATCGAAGATCGCCGCCGCGGTGTCGGCGTCGGTCGCGAGCCCGGAGACGACTTCGACGAGCTTCATCAGCGGCACCGGGTTGAAGAAGTGCATGCCGACGAAGCGGCCCGGCGATCGCAGCTCCTTGGCGAGCGCGGTGATCGAGATCGACGACGTGTTCGACGCCAGGATCGTCCGCTCGCCGACGATCGCCTCGAGCTCGCGAAAGAGCGCGCGCTTGGCGTCGAGGCTCTCGACGATCGCCTCGACGACGACGCCGGCGCGCGCGGCGTCGGCGAGCGTCGTCGCCGCGCCGACGCGCGCCGCGATCGCCTTCGCTTCGGCAGCGTCGAGCCGGCCTTTGGCGGCGAGGCCGTCGAGCGTCGTCGCGAGCCTGGCGCACGCGCTCGCGGCGGCGCCTTCGCGGGTGTCGAACAGCTGCACCGCGTGCCCCGCCTGCGCCGCGACCTGCGCGATTCCCGCGCCCATGATGCCGGCGCCGACGACGAAGACCGGGGTGTCGGAGCCGATCGTGGAAGCCATGGCGCGGGCAGCACGCGCTGCCGGTGGTGACGATCGCGCGAGCTTAGCGCCGCCGCGCCGACCGCCGCGGCGCGCGCCTCAGCGCCCGCTGCTGCTCGACGGCGACGACGCGCTCTCGCCGGCCGGCGCCGTCGTCGGGCCGCCGGCGGTTCCGGCCATGCCGCCGCCCTGGCCGCCCTTCGCGCCGCTGCCGGTGCCCGGCGCCGACGAGCTCGATCCGCCCGGGCCCTGGCCGACATTGCCGCTCGCCACGGCGCTGCTCGATGCATCGCTCCTCGCGCGCTCGCCGCTCGAACCGCTGCTGCCGTTCGAACCGGCGCCTCCGACGGCTTGCGTCATCGCGCTGCCGCCGCCCGCCTGCTGGCCGCTGTCGCCGCGCACCTCGATGCGCCGGCTGCGCTCCTGCGCCGCGTGCTTCGGAATGTGGATCTCGAGAACCCCGTGCCGCACCTCGGCGCGGACCTCGTCGGGGTTGGGCGTGAACGGCAGCTGGATGCTGCGCTGGAAGCGGCCGTGGCTGCGTTCCATCACGTGGTAGTCGCGATCGTTGCGGCTCTGCTCGCTCTTGCGCTCGCCGCTCATCGTCAGCACGTCGCCGTCGACGCGGACGTCAAGGTCCTGCGGCTGCATGCCGGGCAGGTCGGCGCGCAGGCAGAGCTCGCCGTTTTCCTCGTGCATGTCGATCCGCGGCGAGCTCATCGCAGTGCCGCCTGCACCCGGGCGGCCGCTGCCGCCGCCGAACGCTTCGTCGAAGGCGCGATCGATCTCGCGCTGCAGCTGGAAGAGCGGGTCGCCGAGCCACTGGCGCGAACCCGACCACGGAGTCAGATACCGGTTTGCCATGGGAAACCTCCTGAACGGATGGGTCCATGGCGCGGCATCCGCCGTGCCCGCGCGCCCTTCGCGCGGCTCAGGCGGCAGCGACCGCTCGCGCCGCGGGGGTGAGCGCGATCCGGAGCGCGTCGTCGACCGTCTCGAGCCACTCGATGCGGACGCGCTCGCGCGCGTCGGCGGGGATGTCGTCGAGGTCGCGGCGGTTGCGCGCCGGCAGCATCACCGTCGTGATGCCGGCGCGCAGCGCCGCGAGCACCTTCTCCTTGACGCCGCCGATCGGCAGCACGAGCCCGCGCAGGCTGATTTCCCCGGTCATCGCGATGTCGCTTCGCACCGGGCGCTCGGTCAGCAGCGACGTCAGCGCGACGAACATCGCGACGCCTGCGCTCGGGCCGTCCTTGGGCGTCGCGCCGGCGGGGACGTGGACGTGGATGTCCGACTTCTCGAGGCCGTCCGCGGCGACGCCGAGCGACGCCGAGCGCGCCTTGACGAGCGAGAGCGCCGCCTGCGCGCTTTCCTTCATCACGTCGCCGAGCTGGCCGGTGAGGATGAGCCTGCCCGCACCCGGCGTTCGGGCCGCCTCGATGAAGAGGATGTCGCCGCCGACCGGCGTCCACGCGAGTCCGGTCGCGACGCCGGGAACGCCGGTGCGCATCGCGACCTCGGCCTCGAAGCGCTTGGCGCCGAGGATCTCGTGCAGGTCGCCCGCGGTGATCGTCATCCGCGTCACGCTGCCCTCGGCGACGCGCACCGCGACGTGGCGGCAGACGCTGCCGATCTCGCGCTCGAGGTTGCGAACTCCCGCCTCTCGCGTGTAGTCGGCGATGATCGCCATCAGCGCGTCGTCGCCGATCTCGCACTGCTCGGCGCCGATCCCGGTCGCGGCGAGCTGGCGCGGCAGCAGGTAGCGCTTCGCGATCTGCAGCTTCTCCTCGGCCGTGTAGCCGGGCAGCTGGATGATCTCCATGCGGTCGCGCAGCGGCCCCGGGATCGTGTCGAGGACGTTCGCCGTGCAGACGAACATCACCTTCGAGAGGTCGACCGGCACCGCGAGGTAGGTGTCGCGGAAGGTCGAGTTCTGCTCGGGGTCGAGCACCTCGAGCAGCGCCGACGCCGGGTCGCCGTGGAAGCCCCCGGCGCCGAGCTTGTCGACCTCGTCGAGCATGATCACCGCGTTGTGGGTGCCGACCTTGCGCAGGTTCTGCACGATGTTGCCGGGCAGCGCGCCGATGTAGGTGCGGCGGTGGCCGCGGATCTCGGCCTCGTCGTGGACGCCGCCGAGGCTGATGCGCGCGAACTTGCGGCCGGTCGCCTTCGCGATGCTCTGGCCGAGCGACGTCTTGCCGACTCCGGGCGGGCCGACGAAGCACAGGATCGGGCTCTTGCCCGAAGGATTCAGCTTCAGCACCGCGAGGTGCTCGAGGATGCGGCGCTTGATCTTGTCGAGGCCGAAGTGGTCCTCGTCGAGGATGCGGCGCGCCTCGGCGATGTCGATCGGCGGCTGCGGCTCTTCCTGCCACGGCAGCTCGATCAGCCAGTCGAGGTACGTGCGCACCATCGAGTACTCGCCGGCGGCCTCGGGCATGCGCTCGAGGCGCTTCAGCTCCTTGCGCGCCGCCTTCTCGACCTCCTCGGGCATGTGCGCGTCGGCGATCGCCTTGTCGAGCTCGGCGAGCTCGGCGGCGTTCTCGTCGCCTTCGCCGAGCTCCTTCTGGATCGTCCGCATCTGCTCGCGCAGCAGGTGCTTGCGGTTGACGTCGCCGAGGTTCTCGCGGGTGCGGTCGGCGACGTCGCGCGAGACCTTGAGCACCTCGATCCGGCGGGCGAGGATCGCGAGCAGCCGGTCGAGCCGCGACTTCAGGTCGAACGTCTCGAGGAGCGACTGCTTCTCCTCGGGCGGGACGTCGAGCACGCTCGAGATGACGTTGGCGAGCTGCGCCGCGTCGTCGATCCCCTGCAGCGCGATCGCCATCTCCTGCGGCACCTGCGGCAAGAGCTGCAGCGTCTCGAGCGCGCGCTCCTTGAGCGCGCGCGCGCGGCCTTCGATCTCGGCGTCGCTGCGCTCGGCGTCGTCGATGTACTGGACGCGCGCGACCGCGAACGGCCAGCCGTCGAGGAACTGCAGGACGCGAAAGCGCCTGAGGCCGCGGGCGACGACATGGTGGCCGCCGTCGGGCGCGGTGACGTAGCGCAGCACCGCCGCGCTCGTGCCGACCCAGTGCAGCTCGTCGGGGCCCGGCTCGTCGATCTCGGGCTTGGTCTGCAGCAGCACGCCGATCGGCTGTTCGAGGCGGACCGCCTCCTGCACCGCGGCCTGCGAGCGTTCGCGGCCGAGCCCGATCGGCAGCACGGTCGAGGGAAAGACGACGAGGTTGCGGACCGGCAGGACGATCAGCGCGTCGTCGGGAAGCGGGCGCGTCGACGTCGCCGCGCCCGCGGGCGCTGGCGCGTTCGCCGGCGTCTCCGCACCGCGGCGGTCGTCGAGAAGCTCGCCCGATTCGGGCGCGCGCGAAGGCTC
Source organism: Caldimonas sp. (assembly GCA_035701945.1). Classification (GTDB taxonomy): domain Bacteria; phylum Pseudomonadota; class Gammaproteobacteria; order Burkholderiales; family Burkholderiaceae_C; genus Schlegelella_A. The sequence continues at coordinate 4,491 of DASSRF010000380.1, forward strand.
GTGGATCGTCGCCATGTCAGCGCTCCCGCTTGCCGAGCCTGAGGACGAGGCAGCCCTGGACGAGCTCGGGACGGCCGACCTCGAACCTCCCCGCCGGCAGCGCGAAGCGGCGCTCGAACGCACCGTACGGAATCTCGAGCTGGCGCAGCCGATAGCGCGTGCCGTCGATGGGCAACGCCCGCGTGCCGCGGACGACGAGCGTCGCCCCGTCGAGCGCGACGTGGATCCGCTCGGCGGCGACTCCCGGCATCGCGACGACGACGACGAGCTCGCGCTCGTCCTCGAAGACGTCGATCGGCGGCTCCCACGCCGGCGCGCTCTCGACGGCGGCGAGGCGGAAGAACTGGCGATGCAGCCGCTCGGCCTCGGCGATCAGCTCGACGGCCTGCGACCACATGCGGTCCTCGGGGTCGGATCGGTGGTTCATGGGAGCCCCGTAGATGTCGGCGAAGTCGTCGATCACAACCCCGCCTTCCGGACCGGGGGGCAATCGGGGCGCCGGCTGCTAGGCTCGCGGGCACCGGGCTTGCCCCGGACTCCGCTGGAGGACGCATGGCCCTGCCGCACGCGCACCTGCTCGACGTCATCGACATCCGCCCGCTCGGGCCGGCGCTGCACGATGCGGTCAGCACGAGCCTGATCAAGACCGATCGCGTCCAGCTGCTGCACCTCGTGCTGCCGGCGCGGCGCGACATCCCCGAGCATCACGTCGACGACGAGTGCACGATCCACTGCCTCGAAGGCGACGTCGAGGTCCAGATGCCGGGCGGCGTGCGCCGCCTCGGCCCCGGGCAGCTCGTCGTCCTGCCGGCGTTGCAGCCGTATTCGCTCAGCGCGCGCGTCGACTCGGCGGTGCTGATGACGCTCCTGCTGCGCAACGGCGACGCCGGCGACGGCGGCGGCCGCCAGGCGCCGTGACGCCAGCGCGTCACTTCTTGCGGCCGTACTTCGCTTCGAAGCTCGCCTTGCCGAGCTGGTTGGCGTGGATCATGAAGCCGACCAGCGCAGCGCTGGCATCGGCAGGCACGTCGATCTTGTCGGTCTTCAGCGCATAGACCGTGAAGATGTAGCGGTGCGGCTTGTCGCCGGGCGGCGGGCAGGCGCCGCCGAAGCCCGCGCTGCCGAAGTCGGTCTTGCCCTGCGCTGCGCCTGCAGGCAGCCCGCCCTTGCCGTCGACCGCGCCGGCGCCCTCGGGAAGCTCGGTCGCGGTCGCCGGGATGTTGTAGACGACCCAGTGCCACCACCCCGATCCGGTCGGCGCGTCGGGGTCGTAGACGGTGACCGCATAGCTCTTCGTTCCGGCTGGCGCGCCGCTCCACTTCAGCGCCGGCGAGATGTTCTTGCCCTCGCAGCCGAAGCCCTTGAACACCTGCGCATCGGTGAGCATCGAGCCCGGCTTGATCGTCGGGCTCGACAGCGTGAAGCCGGCGGCGTGCGCGCCGAGCGCGGTCGAGACGAGCACGGCGGCGAACATGGACTTGCGCATCTTGTTTCCTCCTGGTCGGGGACGGCAATCATGCATCAGCGTCCGCGCCGGCGCGCGAGCGTCGCAGGCACGCCGATCGCCCCGGGGTCGGTCGTGGCCACCCAGGAGAACACGATGAACCGCAGATCCGCATTGCCCGTCGCCGCGCTCGCGGCGCTGACCGCGCTCGCCGCGTGCACCTCGATGCGCAGCGAGCCGACGTCGTCGACCGAGAACGCCGTCGTCGTCCTGCCGACCTCGGGCGCCGGCGAGCAGATGCGAAGCGGCTGCTGGGCGTCGTTCTTCGCCGACCGCAACTTCAACGGCGATTCGCTGACGCTGATCGGGCCGGTCGAGCTGCAGACGCTCGACAAGGGGAGCGCCAAGCAGCTCAAGCGCGACATCAGGAGCGTCGTCACCGGACCGCGGGCGACGCTGACGCTCTACGAGAAGCAGTTCCTGTCGGCGCGCTGGGTCGGCTTCACGCCCGACAGCCGCGAGCCGTCGCTCGCCGAGAAGCTCGGCTTCGGCGGCCGGATCGAATCGATGAAGCTGAGCTGCTGAAGCGCGTCACGCGGCGCGGATCGGCTCGACGCGATCGCCGACGCGCACGGTGCCGCCCACGGCGACGCGCGCGGTGATCCCGCCGAGGCCGCGCGCGGCGTTGTAGCCGCCGCTGCCGAGGCTCGCCTCGATGCGCGAGCACGGGTGGCATTCGCCCGACGCTTCGAGGATCGCGTCGCCGACGCGAAATCTCCGGCCCTTCAGCGCGACGAGGTTGATTCCTCGCACGACGAGGTTGCGCCTGAGCGCCTCGGGAGCGACGGCGGCGACGCCGAGGTGGCTCGCGATCGCGGCGAGGCTCTCGGCGGCGACGAGCGTCAGCTGGCGTGCGCCGCCGGCATTGCCGTAGCGGTCGCCGGCGATGCCCCGCCCCGCGACCAGCTCGGCGGCATCGACGATGCGCATCGCGGCGCCCCGCGCCGGCCGCACGCCGATCCACTCGACGGTGCCCGGACGCACCGGCGCTTCGATCAGCTGGGCGAGCGAAGACGAGGAAGGAAACGGCATCGCAGAGGAGAACGGATCCAGGCGCAGCGCGCGAGCAGCGGCGGGCGTAAGCTTTGGCGGGCTGGCGCGACCACGACGCGCGACCACGGAGAGCCCATGCCCACCTATCAGAAGACACCCGAAGCCATCAAGCGCCTGACCGCCGAGCAGTATCGCGTGACGCAGCAGAACGCGACCGAGCGTCCCGGCACCGGCGAGTACCTCGACAACCACGAGCCCGGCATCTACGTCGACGTCGTCTCGGGCGAGCCGCTGTTCGCCTCGGCCGACAAGTTCGAGTCGGGATGCGGATGGCCGAGCTTCACCAAGCCGATCGAGCCGGCCAACGTCAAGGAGCTCAACGATGCGTCGCACGGGATGATCCGCACCGAAGTGCGTTCGGCGCACGGCGACAGCCATCTCGGCCACGTCTTTCCCGACGGTCCGCGCGATCGCGGCGGGCTGCGCTACTGCATCAACTCGGCGAGCCTGCGCTTCGTCCACCGCGACGACATGGAAAAGGAAGGCTACGGCGCGTACCTCGACCAGGTGGAGGAGGTGCGATGAACGCGAACGTCGCGACCGAACGCGCCGTGCTCGCCGGCGGCTGCTTCTGGGGAATGCAGGACCTGATCCGCAAGATGCCGGGCGTCGTCTCGACGCGCGTCGGCTACAGCGGCGGCGACGTCGCCAACGCGACGTACCGCAACCACGGCACGCACGCCGAGGCGATCGAGATCGTGTTCGACCCGAAGCGCCTGTCGTACCGGCAGCTGCTCGAGTTCTTCTTCCAGATCCACGACCCGACGACGAAGAACCGGCAGGGCAACGATCGCGGCACGAGCTACCGCTCGGCGATCTACTTCACCAGCGACGAGCAGAAGCGCGTCGCCGAGGACACGATCGCCGACGTCGACGCGTCGGGCCTGTGGCCGGGCAAGGTCGTCACCGAGCTCGCGCCCGCGGGCCCGTTCTGGGAAGCCGAGCCCGAGCACCAGGACTACCTCGAGAAGGTTCCGAACGGCTACACGTGCCACTACGTTCGCCCGAACTGGCGGCTGCCGGTGCGCCAGCCGCACGCTGCTCGACGTTGACGAGGGGTCGCACGGTCCGCGTGCGACACAAGGGCGACCTCCTCGCGCAGCCCGGCGCAGCGCCGAATCCTGCGCACTTCGACGCGTGCCCGCGCGCAGCGCCGCGGGTATCGTTGCAGTCGCATGAACAACACGGCGATCCGTCGAGTCCGGTCGGCGTCCTTCGCGACGGCGGCGGTCGCGGCGCTCGCGGTCGCGGCGGCGGTTCGCGCGCAAGGCACCGACTGTTCGAGCGCGCAAGCGCGGGTCGCCGGTCGCCCCGCGCCGGTGTGCGCGCCGCCGAGCGCGCTGTCGCCGGCACAGGAGCTGGCGTGCGCCGAATACGCGCGATGGGCGAGCATCGCGGCCGACTGCCGCCGCGCTGCCGAGCGCGACGATCGCCGCTGGCTGACGCGGTTCCCTTCCGAGGCTGCGCACCGCAAGGCCGAGCTCGAAGAGATCGCGAGCGTCGTCGTCAAGCTGCGCGTGCCGAACGCGCGCCTCGCCGAGCTGCTCGCGCTGCACAAGCGGCTCGCCGAAAAGGCCGAGTTCTATCCGAAGGGCGCGCCGCCCGACCTTCGCCGCGAGATCGAAGCGAACGACGCATCGCTGCTCGCGGTGCGCGACGTGTTCCGCAACCTCGAGCTCGAGATCGCCGGCGTCGTCGACAAGTTCGACGACGAGCGCACGCACCTGCGCAAGCTCTGGGGCGGGGCGCCGCCGGGAACGATCGGCGTCTTCGTGCCGCGCTCGGCCACCACGTCGTCGTCGCTCGCGCCCGCGCCGCCGAGCAAGACGTAGCGCGCGTCGGCCGGCCGCGCCGATGATCGTCCATCTCGTCGACGGCACGTACGAGCTGTTTCGCCACTTCCACGGCCTGCGGCGGTTCCACAAGAAGGACCCCCCGCTCGGCGCGGTGGTCGGCGTGCTGCAGTCGGTGCTGCAGATCCTCGAGCAAGGCGAGACGCACGTCGGCGTCGCGACCGACCACGTCATCGAGTCGTTCCGCAACGCGCTCTGGCCGGGCTACAAGACGGGCGCGGAGATCGAGCCGGCGCTCCTCGCGCAGTTTCATCCGCTCGAGGACGCGCTCGCCGCGATGGGCGTCGTCGTCTGGCCGATGGTCGAGCTCGAGGCCGACGACGCGCTCGCGTCGGCGGCACGCATCGCCGCCGCCGACGCCGACGTCGACAAGGTCTGCATCTGGACGCCCGACAAGGACCTCGCGCAGTGCGTCGTCGACGACCGCGTCGTCCAGGTCGACCGCCGAGCAAAGACGGTGCGCGACGCTGCCGGCGTGCGCGCCAAGTTCGGCGTCGATCCGCACCTCATTCCCGACTGGCTCGCGCTCGTCGGCGACGTCGCCGACGGTTATCCGGGGATCGCCGGCATCGGCGCGGTCGGTGCGGCGCGGCTGCTGAACCGGCACGGGCCGATCGAAGCGTTCCCCGACGCGGTGCTCGGCGATCGCCGCGCCGACGCGCTCCTCTTCAAGCGCCTCGCGACGCTGCGCTGCGACGCGAAGCTCTTTCACCGCCCCGCTCGCCTGCGCTGGCGCGGGCCGACCACCGCGTTCGCCGACTGGTGCGAACGCGCGAACGCGCCGCGGCTGCTCGAGCGCAGCCTCGCCGCCAGCGGCCGCTCCGCACCGTTGACGCGCGCGGCCGACGCCGCCCCCGTGCGCACG
>DASSRF010000381.1:0-4903 GCA_035701945.1 Caldimonas sp.
TCGTGTTCGTGACCGCGTTCGACCGCTACGCGGTCGAGGCGTTCCGGCAGGGCGCGATCGACTACATCGTCAAGCCCGTCGAAGCGGAGCGCCTGCGCGACTCGGTGCAGCGGCTGCAGGCGCGGCTGGGCGTCGCCGACGAAGCGCAGCGACCCGAGGTCGCGGCGCTGCTCGAGCGCCTCGCCGACGAATTGCGCCGCCGCGGCGGCGCGCCCCGCTACCTGCAGTGGATCAAGGCGACGGTCGGCAACGTCGTGCGCATGATCCGCATCGAGCAGGTCCTCTACCTGCGCTCGGACGCCAAGTACACCGTCGTCGCATGGGAAGGCGGCGAGGCGCTGATCCGCACGCCGCTGCGCGAGCTCGCCGATGCGCTCGACCCCGAAGCGTTCGTCCAGGTGCACCGCTCGACGATCGTCAACCTGATGCACGTCGACCGCTTCTCGCACGGCCCGGGCGACTCGGGCGAGGTGCATCTGAAGGGGCGCAACGAGCGCCTCGCGGTCAGCCGCAGCTACGTCCATCTGTTTCGCCAGATGTGAGCGCGCGGCGTTGCCGTCGTCGGCCGCGGGCGCTCGTCACGCGAGGGCTGTCGACGCTCGTCCGGAGTCGATCGGAAAGCTGACCTCCGCCGACAGCCCACCGAGCGATCGCGACTTGCCGACGCGCACGGCGGCGCGATGCAGGCCGGCGATGCGTCGCACGATCGACCAGCCCAACCCGCTCCCGTCCTGACCGCTTCCGACCACGCGGAAGAACCGCTCGCCGAACCGTTCCGCGTCTGCCGGCGACACCCCCGGACCGCTGTCGTCGACCGCGAGCCGGACGACGCCCTGCTCGTTGGCGACTGCGACCTTCACGGTCGCCCCCGAGCCAGCGTACCGGATCGCGTTGTCGACGAGGTTGCGGATGAGCACCGACAGCAGCGTCGCGTCGCCTTGCACGGTGCACGGAGCGTTCGCTTCGACGACGACGACCTGCCGCCTGGCCAGCGCCGAGGGGGCGAGGTCGGCAGCGACCTGTCTCGTCAAGGCGGCCAGATCGACCGCAACGAGCGCATGCTCGGAGTCGGACTCGATCCTCGACAACGTCAGCAGCTGTTCGACGACGCGCGTCGCCCGGTCGCATCCCTGCAGCGTCGCGTGCAGCGCATGCGAGCGCTCGGAGTCGCTCGTCGCGCCCAGCGCGACCTGCGCGTGCGCGCGAATGACGGCGATCGGGGTACGCAGCTCGTGCGCCGCGTCGGCAGTGAAGCGGCGCTCCGAGTCGAGCAGCGCCGCGATCCGCGCGAACAGGCCGTTCAAGGCATCGAGCATCGGCGCCATCTCCGAGGGCGCGTTGGCGACGGCGACGGGCTGCAGCGCATCCGGCGACCGCTCCGCGAGCGTACGTCCCACCAGTCGCAGCGGTGCGACGCCGCGTCGCACCGCGAGCCACGCTGCCAGCGCGAGGAGAGGCAATGCGAACAGCATCGGCGCCAGCGAGCTGCGCAGCACCGCCCGCAGGATCGAGCTTCGTGATGCGACCTGCTCGCCGACGAAGACCTGCACGTCGCGCTCGCGACCGTGGGTGGCGAAGACGCGCCACGCCGTCCCGTCGATGTCGATCGTCCTGAAGACGTCGGGCGCGCGGGCGGCGAGCGCCAGCATCGGCTCGGCGCCGGCGTTGGAGGAGCGCAGCGCCAGCCTGCCCTTGTGGAAGACCTGGAACGCGACCTTCGGCGCGTAGCGATGGAGCTTGGGCGCGTCGACGCGGTGATCGTCATCGATCTCGCCGGCCTGGACGACGAGCAGCGCGGCCGCCTGCGCGAGGTGACTGTCGAGCAGCTCGTCGAGCTCGTGGCGCGCATCGACCCAGATCAACCCCGCGGTCGCCAGCCAGGCGCCGATCACGAGCGCCAGCACCAGCACCAGCAGCCGGCCCTGCAGCGAGCGCGGCAGGTTCATGGCGGCTTCGGGAGGTCGCGTCCGACGATGTAGCCCACGCCGCGAACGGTCTGGATGAGCGCGTTGCCGAGCTTGCGTCTGAGGTGGTGGACATGCACCTCGATGGCGTTGCTCTCGACTTCCTGACCCCAGCTGTAGAGGTGCTGCTCGAGCTGCTCGCGCGAGAGGACGCGGCCGGCGTTGAGCATCAGCGCATGCAGCAGGTCGAACTCGCGCGCCGACAGCGTCACCGCAACGCCTGCCTGCGTGACCGATCGGGCCGCCGGGTCGAGCGTCACGTCCTGCGCACGCAGCCGTTCCTGCGGCTGGCCGCACGAGCGGCGCACGAGCGCACGCAACCGGGCTGCGAGCTCGTGCAGATCGACCGGCTTGACGACGTAGTCGTCGGCGCCGACGTCGAGTCCGCGCACGCGATCGGGGACGGCGTCGCGCGCGGTCAGCACGAGCACCGGCACCGTGACCCCGGCCCGCCGCAGCGATGCCAGCACGTCCATGCCGTCTTTCATCGGCAGCCCGAGGTCGAGCACTGCCGCAGCGTAGCGCTGCGCCCGCAACTCGCGCTCGGCTGCCTGGCCGTCGCGCACCCAGTCGACGAGGAATCCGGCCTGGCGCAATCCCGCCCGCAGACCGTCGCCCAGCAGTGGATCGTCTTCGGCGAGGAGGATGCGCATCAGCGACGATTGTCGCGGCGCGCGTGCCGTCGACCGTCTTCGCCGTGGTGCTGGCGCGAGGCCGTCGCCGTCGTGTCCGCGGCCGATGCCGTCGGCGCGGCTTGCCATTGCGTCCACCAGCCCGCGAGCACCGCCGCCACCATGAGCACCGCGACGCTGCGCCAGGCGCTGCGCACGCCGTCCTCGGGGCGGCCGAGCCGCCGACCGGTCACCATCGCGCCGATCAGGTTGGAGCGGTGGAGCCACGAAGCGAGGAGCACGGCGCCGACGTGGACGACGACGATCGCGAGCATCGCGTTGGCGGCGCCCTCGTGCACGTCCTCCAGCCAGTGGCCGCCGACCTCGTTGTACGTCGCCCAGCCCGTCGCGCCGACGAGCAACGTCATTGCCAGCAACGCGACGATCGCCAGCGCCCCCGCAGGGTTGTGGCCTGCATGGTGCTCGGGCCGGCCGCCGACGAGGCTGCGCAGGTAGCGGGCGATCGCGGCGGGCCCGTGCACGAAGCTCGAGAAGCGGGCGTGCCGCGTGCCGATGACTCCCCACACGATGCGGAATGCGACGAGGCCGGCCATCGTGTAGCCCAGCGTCACGTGAACGAGGCGCAGGCGTTCGCTCTCGGCGGTGAGGTAAGCGCCGGCGAAGCTGAGGACCATCAGCCAATGGAAGACGCGCACCGGCGCGTCCCAGATCAGGACCTTGCCGGCCGACCGCGCGGGCCCGCTTCGGGCAGGCAGCGGTTCACCTGGGGATGCGGACGCTGTGTTCATCGAATCTTCCTTCGGCAGCCTGCTTGTGGCAGGCGATGCAATTGGCGGCGCTCTTCACGGCGGGGCGCTGCCACACCGTGGCCGGGACTTCGTCGTGCTTGCGAACGAACCACGCGGACCGGGTGATCCGGTCTTCCGGCGGCGACTCGCGCGCGCGTCTGCCGCGGCCGGCGTTGGCGCTCAGCCAGGCGGCCAGCTCGTCGATCGTGGCGGCGTCGAGCGAAGCGTCGGTCCCGTAGTGGTGCGGCAGGTCGTTCAGCAACCGGCGCCACGAGTCCACCGGCAGCAGGCGCGGCGGAAACGCGACGTGGCACGCTGCGCATTCCTGCGTGTACGCGGGCAGCAGCGGCACGGCCGACCGGCGCTCGGCATCGTCGGCGAGCACTGCATCGCTCGCGCCGAGCAGCGCGAAGAGAACCCACGTGTGGGCCCAGCGAGAGCGATTCACTTGAGCGTCCTCAGCCAGCCGATCACGTCCGCCTTCTCTGCCGCGCTGCATTCGCGGCCCAGGACGTCGTTGCAATTGCGGCGGAACCACTTCTCGGTCTTGGCCGCATCGACGAAGCGCTCGGGATTGAACGCCGGCGCGAGCGCAGCGATCGGCTTGCCCGTGGCCGCGTGCCTGCCCGCCTCCGTCGGCACGGCACCGTGGCACGACGAGCAGCTCCAGTCGCGGCCGTGGCCGCTCGTGAAGAGCTGCCGGCCGCGGTCGGGGTCGGCGCCGGTGCCTGCGAGCGCGCTGTAGGCGGCCTGAAGATCGCCGGGCGTGGCGGCGTGGCTCGCGACCGTCAGGGCGGCGATCGCCGCCGCGCCTGCGAGCCGGGTGGAAACGAAACGGTTCATGGCCTCTCCTCGGACGCCATGGTGCGACCGCCGCCTTAGCGTTTTCTTAGCGGCGATCGCGTCGCCGCCGGCGAGGCGCGCCGCTCGGGACCTGTCAGCGCATCGGCCGCGTCAGGTAGACGCCTTCGCGGCCGACGATCGGCTGGCGCGTCGGCATGAAGATCGTGCAGTCGTCGATCGGCGCGCGGATCTCCTCGGCGCCGTCGGTCGCGATCAGCTCGCCCTTGGCGAACGTCTCGAAGCCGATCACCGGCCGCGCGAAGCGGAAGTCGGCGTGCCTGACGACGTGCGTTCGCAGCAGCTCGAAGCGTCGCGGCGGCCGCGCCGGCGGCGGTACCTCGCGGTCGATCAGCCCGAAGTGGCCGAGGACGTCGAGCGCGACCTCGGTCGCGAGCTCGGCGCTCGACCGCTTGAAGTGCTGGCCGCACTCGACGACGAGCGCGCTGCCGCCGCCGTCGGCGCGGCCGTGCGCGCCGTACTGCGTGATCGGCGTCCCCGAGCCGAGGCCGGCCGGCATCACCAGGTGGACGTCGGGACGCGGGATCGCGTTCGCGACCGCCGCGTTGCGCGCGAACGCGGGATAGACCCAGAACGGCACGACGTCGTTGCTCGTCGAGTGGATGTCGAGGATGTGGTCGGCGGCGGCGATCGCCGGCCGCATCGCGCGGGCCCGGCG
>DASSRF010000382.1:0-3778 GCA_035701945.1 Caldimonas sp.
TGGCCCGGGAACGGCGCCGCCGCCGGCGGCACCAACCGATCGCTGAGCCACAGCAGCACCGCCGCGGCGGCAACGGCGACCGCGCAGTCGGCGACCACGCTGGCGAGCGAGCGACGTCCAGCCATCGTCCGCGCAGGCTACCGCGCGACCCCGCGAACCCGCAGCACCGCGCACCGATCCGTCGCGTCTCGTTCTGTTTGTGTCGGAGACGGGGACGCCTCGGCGCTCTTCGCTTGACCCGCGTCGCCTACGCCCGCACCCTTGGCACACGTCGATGCGAAAGCCGAAGGGTCTGCCGCTGCAAGCGTTCGCGATCTTCCTGCTCGCAGCGGTCATCGGCGTCGCGGGCGGCGCGCTCGGGACGGGGTTCCAGAAGGGGCTCGACTGGATCCAGGCGACCGTGACCGGCTCGCCGCTGCTGCTCGTGCGCGATGGCGAGGGCAACCGCGAGCAGACGCTGTCGGCGGCGGTCGCGACGTTGTCGTGGTGGCAGATCCTGCTGATCCCGACGGGCGGCGGGCTCGCGGCCGGCCTCGTGCTGTTCGTGCTGCGCGGCAAGAAGCCGCCGTTCGGGCTCGCCGACCTCGTCGTGCTCGTGCAGCTGCGCAAGGGCGCGATCCGGCTGCGCGAGAGCTTCGTGCAGATCGTGTCGTCCGCGTGCACGATCGGCTCGGGCGGCAGCATCGGTCGCGAAGGCGCGAACTCGCAGATCGCGGCGACCGTCGCATCGGTGCTCTCGCGGTGGACGAAGACGGGCTCGCGGCCGCGCGCGGTGCTGATCGGCTGCGGCGTCGCCGCCGGCATGGCAACGTCCTACAACGCGCCGATCGCGGGCGCGCTGTTCGTCATGGAGATCGTGCTCGGCAACTTCGCGATGGACGTGTTCGCGCCCGTCGTCGTCGCGTCGGTGCTGTCCGTGATGGTGCGGAACGACCTGTTCGGCGTAGGCGTGTGGAAGCCCGTGTACCAGAAGAGCAGCGCGCTCATCAGCTTCCTGCCGTGGTACCTCGTGCTCGCGGCCGTCGTGCTCGGCGTGTTGTGCGGCGGCGGCGGCATCCTGTTCCGCTCGGCGCTGGCGACGGGGCGCCGCCTGTTCGCCGCGATGAACGTGCCGCTGCCGGTGCGCATGGCCGCCGCCGGCCTCGTCGTCGGCCTGATCGGCCTCTTCATGCCGGAGGCGTGGGGCAACGGCTTCGAGGTCATCGAAGAGCTCGCGCTCGGCACGCAGGCGCTGGGCGTCGTGTTGACGCTGTTCGCGTGGAAGCTCGTCGCGACGAGCGCGACGGTCGGCTCGGGCGGTCTCGGCGGCATCTTCACGCCGAACCTCGTCATCGGCGCCGCGTTCGGTGCCTTGTTCGCGTGGTGTCTCGGCTTCGTCGTCGGCATCGGCCCGAACGAGACGGAGACGTTCGTGTTCGTCGGCATGGCGGGCCTGACCGCCGCGACGATGCACGCGCCGGTGACATCGGTGCTGCTCGTGTTCGAGCTGACCGGCAGGTACGAGCTGACGCTGCCGGTCATGCTGTGCAGCATCGTCGCGAGCATCACGGCGACACTGCTCGACGAGGACAGCTACTACACGGCGGCGATCAAGGCGAAGGGCGAGGACATCCCGAGCGGCTTCGAGGACCTCGCGATCCGCTCGACGTACGTGCGCGACGTGATGCGAAGCGACGTGCTGACCGTCAAGGACACCGCGGGGTTCCCGGACGTGATGGGACTGCTGAGCAGCCACCGCGGCGACACGATCTACGTGCAGGACCCGCACGGCGGGCTCGTCGGCCGCATCGAGCTGCAGGACGTCAAGAGCTTCCTGAACGACCCGACGCTGACGTCGGTCGTCATCGCCGCCGACCTGACGCGCCCCGTCGTCACGGTGCAACCGGAGCAGTCGATCGCGAACGTCATGAAGCTGTTCGACGACCCGGAGCTGCGCGAGGTCGCGGTCACGTCGCCGGGCTCGCCGGTGCGTCTGCTCGGCCGCATCCGCCACCAGGACGTGCTGACGATGCTCGGCAGCCAGGTGCTCGGCCAGAACCTGCGCAGCCGCCGCGTCGCGTTCGGCGGCGACGAGCTCGAGCTGCCGGCCGGGTACGAGCTGCGCACGATCCCGGTGCCCGACGCGTGGATCGGCCACGCGGTCGACGGCCTGCCGTCCGGCAACGAGCACCGCCTCGTGCTGCTGATGGCGATCCGCCCGGGCAACGAGGTCGTCGCGGCGACCGCCGACCTCGTGCTGCAGCCGGGCTGGAGCATCGTCGTGCTCGGCACGCGCGACGCGGTCCGCAAGGTGCAGAGACAGCAGGACGAGAACGCCGACGAGGAGTAACCTCCGCGCTCCGCGGCCCGCGCGCGGTCAGGAGCCCCTCTCCATGCTGCGATTCCGCCCGTACCTCGTCTCTCTCTCCGTACTGACCGTCCTGCGCGCCGGCGCGCTCGCGCAGGACGCCCCCACCGCGGTGGCGAAGGCGCCGCCGGCGCCGCCGGCGGCGACGCTGCACCTCGCGGAGGACATCCCGTGGCGCACCGACGGCACCGAGTTCTACGAGCAGCAGCCGCGCGCCAAGGCGGTGGAGGTCGATCGCGGCGCGCTGATCGACGACGCGATCGCGGCGGCGAAGCAGCAGGGCAAGCTCGTGATGTGGTACGTGCACCGCATCCAGGAGAAGAAGCTGCACGGCGCGCAGATGTACCGCGCGCCGGTGCTCGACGTGTACATGCGGCAGGTGCTGTTCGACGACCCCGACGTCGCGGAGCTGTGCACGGCTGCCTTCGTGCCGGTGCGCTGCATGATCGACCAGGCGCTGAGCGACCGCTTCGACCTGAAGCCGCTCGCGTTCGTCGAGCCGGCGGTCGTGTTCCTCGACGGCGACGGCAAGGTCGTGCACTTCGTCGAACGCATCCGCACGTTCCACGGCCAGTGGTTCGCGGACCTCTGCGTCCGCGTGCTCGAGCAGGCCGGCATCAAGCCGCCCGGCGACACGGTCGACGCGCTGCGCGCCGCCGGCCGCTGGCGCGACGCGCTGGCGATGGCGGCGAAGGCCGAGAGCAAGCAGCCCGCGGACTGGCTCGCGATCGCGCGGCTGCAGCGGCTGCTGCGGCAGCCGGAGCAGGCGCTCGACAGCGCGAAGAAGGTCCTCGACGCCGGCGCCGCGAAAGCCGCGGACGACAACGGGGACGGCGAGCCCGACGAGCAGCCGCGGCCGGCGCGTGCGGCGGCGGCAGCGACGGCGGCGGCGACGGCGGATGCCCGCTGCGAGCAGGGCTTGATCCTGTCGATGACGGGCCACCTGCACGACGCGCAGCCGCTGCTCGAGAAGGCGTGGCGCGGCCGCGGCACGCGCACCGCGGAAGCGGGCTACTGGTACGCGCTGAACGCGCTGAAGCTCGGCGACGAGGTCGGCGCGATGCGCCGCTTCGCGCTCGTCGCGCAGAAGTTCCCCGACACGCGCTTCGGGCGCCGCGCGAAGGCGAACACGACGCTGGGCCCCGACGACCGCCCGCTCGGCGCCGCATTCACCGGCTTCGAGAGCCTCGCGTACCTGCCGGAGGCCGCGTACCGAGGGCTGCCGAAGAACACCGAGTGGCAGGGCGACCGGCTCGACGCCGCGGCGATGGCGGCCGGCGGCGTGCAGTTCCTGCTCGACCAGCAGCGCGACGACGGCGGCTTCACCGATTCGCGCTACGCCTACTGGCCGAGCAGCGAGATCACGCCGAACGTCTGGGTCGCGGTCACGGCGATCGCGCTGACCGCGATCCACGAGTACCGCGAGGTCTT
>DASSRF010000383.1:0-6412 GCA_035701945.1 Caldimonas sp.
CGAGTGCCACGCTGCGTGGCGACCCTGCGACGCGGCGCGCTCGACGATGGCGTGCAGCAGGTGTGTCTTGCCGCTCCCCGGCGGGCCCCAGAGATAGACGGGCGGCGCGCCCGGAGCGAGCGAGCGCAGGTGCGCCACCGCAGCGGCGTTGGCGCCGGCGAGGAAGTTCTCGAACGTGCGCGCCGGCTCGGGCCCCATCGCGAGCGGGATCTGCTTCATCGCACTTCAGGTGCCGGCGTCGGTGTAGAGCGCGCTTTGCGTGTAGCCGGCGCGCAGCCGCGCCGCGGCGACCGCGATCAGCGCGCTCGCCGGCAACGCGATCAGGACGCCGACGAAGCCGAACAGATGGCCGAACGCGAACAGCGCGAAGATGACCGTGAGCGGGCTCATGCCGATGCGCTCGCCGACCATCTTCGGCGTCAGGAACAGTCCTTCGACGATCTGGCCGATGCCGTAGACGACGAACACCGCGATCGGCCCGTACCAGCCGGTGAACTGCAGCGCCCCGGCGAGCAGCGCCAGCACGAGGCCGATGCCGAAGCCGACGTAGGGAACGAAGATCGCGAGACCCGTGAAGACGCCGACCGGCACCGCGAGGTCGAAGCCGAAGAGCGCGAGCCCGACGCTGTAGAACGCCGCCATCAGCAGCATCACGATCAGCTGGCCGCGCAGGTACTGGCCGAGCACCGTGTCGCAGTCGCTCGTGAACGACGTGACCCGCGCGCGCAGCCGCGGCGGGATCAGCGCGATCGCGCGCTGCACGTAGAGCGGCCAGTCGATGAGGAGGAAGAAGAGGACGACGGGAACGAGGACGAGGTAGCCGACGACGCCGACCAGGATGCTGCCGCCGATCCGCGCCGACGCGAGCGCGGCGGCGAGCCCCTCGCTCCAGTTGGCGTCGAGGTAGCGCAAGAGCAGCGCGCGCAGGTTCGCCGGGTCGAGCGAGACGTCGATCCCCATCCTGCGCAGCCACGGCGAGACGCCGCGGTTGATCCGCTCGACGAGCAGCGGCGCCTGCTCGTTGATGAGCGGCAGCTCGCGCGAGAGGATCGGCACGATCAGGAGCAGCAGGCCGGCGAGCGCCAGGATCGCGCCGACCTCGACGACGACGACCGCGAGCACGCGCGGCATCTGGCGCGCGGCGAGCATCTCGACGAGCGGATGCAGCGCGTACGCGAGCACCGCGCCGATCGCGAACGGCGTCAGCACCGGCCCGAGCAGCCAGACGAAGACGATCGCCGCGGCGGCGAGCGCTGCCCAGTTGAGGGTGCGCCGCTGCGCCGCGGTCAGGGCCATCGCGGCGTGCGGGGAGGCGCTGGCGCGGCGTCGGTCAATGCAGGCGCTTGCGGTCGCCGTGGCCGAGCTCGAGGAGGCGCTCCTCGATCGCCGAGCGGTCGCCGGCGTGCGGCACGTGCTCGAGGTACGCCGCCAGGTCGGCGGCGGCGGCGTCGCCGGCGCCGAGCCGCGCCGCCGCGAGGCCGCGGTCGCGCCGTTCCTCCCACGCCGTCGGCAGCAGGACGACGAGCCGCTGCATCACCGCGTGCAGCCGATGCCAGTCGTCGGCGTTGCGGTGGATCTCCTTCAGGTTGCGCAGGACGCGCGCGATGATCTCGCGCGGCGACGCCGCCTGCAGGAAGAGCGCGAGCGGCAGCGACGACGGCGACCCCGCAAGCCCTTGCCGTCGCCGGTACGGAACGAGGAGCGCATCGAGCGCCTCGCGCGACATCGACTGGCCGGTGAACGGGTCGATCACGACCTCGCCCTGGGGCATCCGCAGCTTGACGAGGAAGTGCCCGGGGAACGAGACGCCGTTCGGATGCAGGCCGATCTGCGAAGCGATCTCGAGGTAGAGGACGGCGAGCGTGATCGGGATGCCGCGGCGCGTCTGCAGCACGCAGTGCAGGTAGCTGTTCTTCGCGTCGTAGTAGTCGTTGACGTTGCCGGCGAAGCCGAGCTCCTGGAAGAAGAAGCGGTTGAGCAGGCGCAGCCGCTGCATCGGCGCGGCGTCGGCGGCGATGCGCGCCTTCAGCCGCGCGGCGAGCGCGTCGATCTCGCCGAGCACGCCTTGCGTGTCGAGGGTGGGGTACTCGTCGTGCGCGATCGAGACCGCGGTTTCGGTCAGCGCGAAGCTCGCGTCGTCGGCGACGAGCGAGGCGAAGTACTCGAGCGCGGTCGGGGCGTGCAGGAGCAAGGAGCCGGTCACGGGAAGGAAGTTTAGGCCCCTTCGGCAAGGGCGGTGCCGCGCCGCCCTCAGGCGCGCCGCGAGAAGTCGCGCGGCCTCAGGCCCGCGAGCAGGAGGACGCCGAAGTAGACGAGCGCGGCGCCGACGAGGCACGCCGCCAGCCACGCGATCCTGGTCGCGTCGCGGCCGGCGAGGCCGAGCCAGTCGATCCGGATCGCGGCGACAGCGAGGAGCGCGCTCATCGCGAGCGTCGCGAAGACGACCTTCAGCGCGAACCGCCCCCAGCCGGGCCGCGGCACGTACCAGCCGCCGCGCTTCAGGCCGACGAACAGCCACGCCGCGTTGATCGTCGCGCCGAGGCTCACCGAGAGGGCGAGCCCGGCGTGGCCGAAGAGCGGCACGAAGAGCGCGTTCATCGCCTGCGTCAGCGCGAGGACGATGACCGCGATCGTCACCGGCGTGCGCAGGTCCTGGCGGGCGTAGAACCCGGGCGCGAGGATCTTGACGCCGATCAGGCCGATCAGGCCGACGCCGTAGCCGCGCAGCGCGATCGCGGTCTTGGCGGCGGCGAGCGCGTCGAACTTGCCGCGCTGGAAGAGCGTCGCGACCATCGCCTCCGGAAAGACGAGCAGCGCCGCCGCGCACGGCAGCGCGAGGACGAGCGCGAGGCGCAGGCCCCAGTCGAGCATCCCCGAGTAGCCGGCGGCGTCGCCGCGGCCCTGCGCTGCGGCGAGCTGCGGGATGAGGACCGCGCCGAGCGCGACGCCGAGCAGCGCGGTCGGGAACTCCATCAGCCGGTCGGCGTAGAAGAGCCACGAGACCGCACCGACGCCGAGGTGCGACGCGATCTGGGTGTTGATGAGGATCGAGAGCTGGGCGACCGAGACGCCGAGCAGCGCCGGCGCCATCTGGTGCAGGATCGTCCGCACGCCGGGGTGATGCCAGGCGGCGACGACGCCCTGCACGGCGAGCGCGATCCGCGGCAGCACGCCGAGCCGGCGAAGCGTCGGCACCTGCAACGCGAGCTGGAGGACGCCGCCGAGGATGACGCCGGCGGCGAGCGCGTAGATCCGCTCGATGCCGGCGCGCGCGAACAGCGGCTCGAGCCACCAGACCGCGCCGATCATCGCGACGTTGAGCAGCACCGGCGTCGCCGCCGGCACCGCGAACCGCTTCCACGTGTTGAGGACGCCCGCCGAGAGCGAGACGAGCGAGATGAAGCCGATGTACGGGAACATCAGCCGCGTCAGCACGACGGCCTCGTCGAAGCGCTCGAGCCCCGACGCCATCAGCCAGACCACGACCGGGGCGGCGACGATGCCGACGACGCAGGTCACGACGAGCGCGAGGAAGAGCACCGTCGCGACGGCGTCGATCAGCTGCCTGGTCGCCTCGTCGCCCTCGGCGGCGCGCGTGCGCGCCAGCATCGGCACGAACGCCTGCGAGAACGCGCCTTCGCCGAACAGGCGCCGCAGCAGGTTCGGGATCCGGAAGGCGACGTTGAACGCGTCGAACGACGCCCCGGCGCCGAACACCGACGAGATGACGACGTCGCGCACCAGCCCGGTGATCCGCGAGGCGAGCGTGAAGAGCGAGATCGTCGACGCCGCGCGGAGCAGGTTCATGGGCTGGGCGTTCCGGGGAGATCTCGTCGCGACGGCGCAAATGCTATACTTCTGGACTTTTCGGCCGGCTGGCTCCCGCCAGGCACGCCCAACGCAAGCTCCCGTTCATGGCCACCGCATCCAAAGCCAAGAAGAAGACCGTCCGCATCGCCTCGGGCCTCAAGCGCGCCCGCCAGGACGTCAAGCTCCGCGCCGCCAACATGGCGCTTCGCTCGCGCTTTCGCACCGTGATCAAGAACGTGCAGAAGGCGGTCGACGCCGGCGAGAAGGACAAGGCCGCCGAGCTCTTCAAGGCGGCGCAGCCGGTGATCGACTCGGTCGCCGACAAGAAGCTCTTCCACAAGAACAAGGCGGCGCGCCACAAGAGCCGCCTCGCCGCCAAGGTCAAGGCGCTCGCGACCGCCTGACGGCTCGCCGCTGCACGACGAAGGGCCCCGCGCGGGCCCTTTTTCATGGCGCGTCGAGCACGGGTTCCTCGACCACGACGAGCTCGTTGTCGCGCGCGAAGTTCATGACGAAGTCCCACGCCATCGGCTCGATCTCGCGCAGCCGCTCGTCGACGAGCACGCCCTTGGTGCCGCCGAGCACGCGTGGCACGCAGAACGGCGAGTAGCCGATGTACGCGCCCGGGCCGCGCGGCGCGGCCTCGGGACGAAACGACGCCAGCGCCCCGGCGAGCCGCTCGGCCCAGTCGCTTGGTCGAAACGTCTTGCCGTCGCGCGTGCGGCCCTCGATGAACAGGCGCTTCGGATCGCAGACGGGGTACGGAAGCGGCATCGAAGCGGCGATTGTCCTCGCCGTCGGCGACGCGTGTCGCGTCCCGACATCGACGCCCCGTGCGGAATGACGCGCCTTTAGAATCCGCGCTCCCTCGCCCCACGGAGCCACGACATGAACGCGCCCGACAGGCTTCCGCCCGCCTCGGTCGACCCCGGCGGCGCCGAGCCGCACGTGATGCCGACCTACGGGCGACTGCCGTTCGCGCTCTCGCACGGCAGCGGCTGCTGGGTCTGGGACACGAACGGCAAGAAGTACCTCGACGCGCTCGCCGGCATCGCGGTCAACACGCTCGGGCATGCGCATCCGAAGCTCGTCCCCGCGCTGCAGGACCAGGTCGCCAAGCTGATCCACAGCTCGAACTACTACCTCGTTCCGCTGCAGGAGCGGCTCGCCGCGAAGCTGTGCGAGCTCTCGGGGCTGCGCAACGTCTTCTTCTGCAACTCGGGCCTCGAGGCGAACGAGGCCGCGCTCAAGGCCGCGCGCAAGTTCGGCCACGACCGCGGCATCGAGCGGCCGGAGATCGTCGTCTACGAAGGCGCGTTCCACGGCCGCTCGCTGGCGACGCTGTCGGCGACGGGCAACGCCAAGATCCAGGCCGGCTTCGGCCCGCTCGTCGAGGGGTTCGTCCGCGTCCCGCTCAACGACGTCGGCGCGATCGAGAACGTCGGCCGCTCGAACCCGAACGTCGTCGCCGTCTTCCTCGAGGTGATCCAGGGCGAAGGCGGGATCCGGCCGACGACGATCGAGTACCTCAAGCAGGTCCGCCGCGTCTGCGACGAGCACGACTGGCTGCTGATGCTCGACGAGGTGCAGTGCGGCATGGGGCGGACCGGCAAGTGGTTCGCGCACCAGTGGGCCGGGATCCGCCCCGACGTCATGCCGGTCGCCAAGGGCCTCGGATCGGGAGTGCCGATCGGCGCGCTCGTCTGCGGCGAGCGCGCCGCCGGCGTCTTCGGCGTCGGCAACCACGGCACGACGTTCGGCGGCAACCCGCTCGCGATGCGCGCCGGCGTCGAGACGCTGAAGATCGTCGAGGAAGAGGGGCTGCTCGCCAACGCCGCCGAGATCGGCGCGCTGCTGAAGCAGGGTCTCGAGCGCGAGCTCGCCGGCGTCGCCGGCGTCGTCGAGATCCGCGGCCAGGGGCTGATGCTCGGCATCGAGCTCGACCGCGCGTGCGCACCGCTGCTCGGCCGCGCCGCCGACGCGGGCCTGCTCGTCAGCGTCACCGCCGAGCGCGTCATCCGCCTGCTGCCGGCGCTGATCCTGCACCGCGACGAGGCCGAGCAGATCGTCGCGATCCTCTGCCCTCTCATCAAGGAGTTCCTGCGCGAGTCGACGTGAGCCCGCGCAGACCGGCATGAAGCCCGGAATGAGCCTGATCAAGCACTACCTGCAGTTCCGCGACTTCCGCGCCGAGGAGTACGCGTACCTGTTCGAGCGCGCGCGCGAGATCAAGAAGCGCTTCAAGAACTACGAGAAGTACACGCCGCTCGTCGACCGCACGCTGGCGATGATCTTCGAGAAGGCGTCGACGCGCACGCGCGTCAGCTTCGAGGCCGGGATGTACCAGATGGGCGGCTCGGTCGTGAACCTGACGACGACCGACAGCCAGCTCGGCCGCGCCGAGCCGGTCGAGGACACCGCGCGCGTGATCAGCCGGATGGTCGACATCGTCATGATCCGCACCTTCGGACAGGACAAGCTCGAGGCGTTCGCGGCGCATTCGCGCGTGCCGGTGATCAACGGGCTGACCAACGAGTACCACCCGTGCCAGATCCTCGCGGACGTCTTCACCTTCATCGAGCAGCGCGGCTCGATCAAGGGC
>DASSRF010000384.1:0-3036 GCA_035701945.1 Caldimonas sp.
GCTCGCCGACCCCGAGGACGTCCGCGAGCGCGAGCGCACACGCTTCGTCCTGAAGCAGGGCGGATTCGCGCTCGTCGCCGCGATGCTCGCGAACGCGCTCGCGCGCCCGCTCGCGTTCGTCGCCGCGGCGCGGCTCGCGACGCGGATGGCCGCGCGCTCGGACCGCTCGCTCGTCTACCACTGGATCTACCTGGCAGAGGCGTGTGTCGTCGCGCGCTGGCTGCGCGCTGCCGGCATCGGCCACGTCCACGCCCACTTCGGCACCAACTCGGCCGAGGTCGCGATGCTCGCCGCGCTGCTCGCGCCGGCGAGCTACAGCTTCACCGTGCACGGCCCCGACGAGTTCGATCGGCCGGGGGCGATCGGCCTCGCCGAGAAGATCCGCCGCGCCGCCTTCGTCGTCGGCATCAGCGCGTTCACGCGCAGCCAGCTCTACCGCTGGGTCGAGCGCGCGCACTGGGACAAGATCCACGTCGTCCACTGCGGCCTCGACCGCGGGTTCCACGACGGCAGCGCGGCACCGGCTGCGAACGACGCGCGGCTCGTCATCGTCGGCAGGCTCGGCGAACAGAAGGGCCATCTCCTGCTGCTCGCGGCGATGCGCCGTGCCTTCGACCGCGGCGCGGTGTTCGATCTCGTCGTCGCCGGCGACGGCGAGCTGCGCGGCGCGATCGAGGAACGCATCCGCGCGCTCGACCTCGCAGCGCACGTGCGGATCACCGGCTGGATCGGTAGCGCCGACGTTCGTGCCGAGATCGAGGCGGCGCGCGCGCTCGTCCTGCCGAGCTTCGCCGAAGGGTTGCCGGTCGTGCTCATGGAAGCGATGGCGTTGCGGCGCCCGGTCGTGACGACGTTCGTCGCCGGCATCCCCGAGCTCGTGCTCGACCGCGAGACCGGCTGGCTCGTCCCGGCCGGCGACGTCGATGCGCTCGCCGATGCGATCGTCGCCTGCCTCGCCGCCGATGGCGAAACGCTCGCGCGGATGGGCAGCGCCGGGCGCGAGCGCGTGCTCGCGCGCCACGACGTCGACGTCGAGGCGGGCAAGCTCGCGCGCCTCTTCGCCGCGCAGAACGGAGGCGCGGCGCCATGACGGCTGCGACGTCGCTCGCGCTCGTCGGCCAGGTGCTGACGGTGATCGGGATCGTCGCGCTGGTGCCCGCAGCGGTGCTGCTCATCGAGGTGCTCGCTGCACTCGTTCCGGCGCGGCGCGCCGACCAAGCCCCAGCGGCGGCGCGGCGGCCGCGTGTCGCCATCCTCGTCCCGGCGCACGACGAAGCGAACGGGATCGCCGCGACCGTGCGCGCGATCGCGGCGCAGCTCGGCGCCGGCGACCGCGTCGTCGTCGTCGCCGACAACTGCAGCGACGCGACCGCGGAGGTCGCGGCGGCGAGCGGCGCCGAGGTCGCCGTCCGCGACGACGCCGAGCGGCGCGGCAAGGGCTACGCGCTCGACTTCGGCGTCCGCCACCTCGAGCGCTCGCCGCCCGAGGTCGTCGTCGTCGTCGATGCCGACTGCGAGCTGCACCCCGGAAGCGTCGCCCGCCTCGCGCTCCAGTGCGCGCGGACCGGGCGGCCTGCGCAGGCGCTCGACCTGATGCGCGCGCCGGCAGGCGCGGGATTGAAGGCGCGGATCGCCGAGTTCGCGTGGGTCGTCAAGAACCAGGTGCGGCCGCTCGGCAGCCGCCGCCTTGGCCTGCCGTGCCAGCTGATGGGGACCGGAATGGCGTTTCCGTGGACCGTGATCCGCGAAGCGCCGCTGGCCTCAGGCCACATCGTCGAGGACCTGCGGCTCGGCCTCGATCTCGCCGCGGCGGGGAGGGCGCCGACGTTCTGTCCCGGCGCGCTCGTCACGAGCTTCTTTCCGAGCCACGCCCAGGGCGTCGCCGAGCAACGCACGCGCTGGGAGCGCGGCCACGTCGGCGTCATCGTTCGCGAGGCGCCGCGCGCCTTCTGGCGATCGCTCGTTCGCGGCCGTCCTGCGCTCGCGGCGATGGCGCTCGACGTCTGTGTTCCGCCGCTGGCGCTGTTCGTGCTGCTCCTCGTCGCGCAGGCGGCAATCGACTCGCTGCTGTGGGCTGCAGGCGGCTCGGCGATGCCGCTCGCGCTCGCGCTCGCCGCGCTCGCGATCGTCGCTGGGGCGACGCTGCTCGCGTGGCTCGGCTTCGGCCGCCGCATCGTCTCGCTCGCCGAGCTGCTCGGCGCGCCGCTCTACGTGCTCGCCAAGCTGCCGCTCTACGCGCGGTTCCTGCGCCGCGGCAAGCGCGAGTGGGTGCGCGCGCGGCGCGACCATCGCCATGACTGACGGCCGCCATCGGCTCGCCGTCCTCGACGGCTGGCGCGGGATCAGCATCCTGCTCGTCCTCGGCGCGCACCTGCTGCCGCTCAGCCCGAAGAGCTGGCGCTTCAACGAGATGGCCGGCCCGATGGGGATGGCGCTCTTCTTCACCCTCTCGGGCTTCCTGATCACGCGCTTCCTGCTCCAGCACGACAGCATCGTCGACTTCCTGATCCGCCGCTTCTTCCGGATCGTTCCGCTCGCGTGGCTGACGCTCGTCGTCGCGCTGCCGCTCGTCGACGCGCCCGTGTCGGCGTACCTGCCGAACTTCCTCTTCTACGCCAACCTGCCGCCGTTCCATCTCGTCGACGCGACGGCGCACTTCTGGAGCCTGTGCGTCGAGGTCCAGTTCTACGTCACCGTCGCGCTGATCGTCGCGCTGCTCGGCAGGCGCGGGCTCTACCTCCTGATCGCGATCTGCCTCGGCGTGACCGCGCACCGCGTCGCCGTCGGCGCCGAGATCGAGATCGTCACCTGGAACCGCGTCGACGAGATCCTCGCCGGCGCGATCCTCGCGCTCGTCTGGTCCGACCGGCTCGGCGGCCGCGCCGCGACGCTCGTCTCGCGCGGCAACGTCTACGTGCTCGCGCTGCTGTACGCGATCTCGTGCCATCCGGCGACCGGGTTCGCCAACTACCTGCGCCCGTACCTCGCCGCGCTCCTGATCGGAACGACGCTCTACAGCCCGCCCGAGCTCGTCGG
>DASSRF010000385.1:0-2898 GCA_035701945.1 Caldimonas sp.
GATCCTGGGTCTCAACGAGCAGTTCGCCGCCGATCCCAACCCGAACAAGGTCAACCTCGGCGTCGGCGTCTATTACGACGAGAACGGCAAGCTGCCGCTGCTCGGCTGCATCCGCGCCGCCGAAGAAGCGATGACGAAGGCGCAGCAGGCGCGCGGCTACCTGCCGATCGACGGCATCGCGGCGTACGACGCCGCGACGCAGGCGCTCGTCTTCGGCGCCGATTCGCCGGTGCGGCGCGAAGGCCGCGTCGCGACGGTGCAGGCGGTCGGCGGCACCGGAGCGCTCAAGGTCGGCGCCGACCTGCTGCAGCGCATGCGCCCCGAGGCGCACGTCCTGATCAGCGACCCGAGCTGGGAGAACCATCGCGCGCTCTTCGAGGGCGCCGGCTTCGAGGTCGAGACCTACCCCTACTACGACGCGACGAAACAGGGCGTCGACTTCGCTGCGATGCTCGCGGGCCTGAACGACGCCCCCGCGGGAACGATCGTCGTCCTGCACGCCTGCTGCCACAACCCGACCGGCTGCGACCTCACGCCGGCGCAGTGGCAGGAGGTCGTCGACGTCCTCGCCGCGCGCGGGCTCGTCCCCTTCCTCGACCTCGCCTACCAGGGCTTCGGCGACGGCCTCGACCAGGACGGCCGAGCGGTGCAGCTGTGCGTCGCCGCCGGCATCGACTTCCTCGTCGCGACGAGCTACTCGAAGAGCTTCTCGCTCTACGGCGAGCGCGCCGGAGCGCTCTCGGTCGTCTGCCAGACGAAGGACGCCGCGGCGCGCGTCCTCAGCCAGCTCAAGCGCGTCATCCGCACCAACTACTCGAACCCGCCGACCCACGGCGCCGCCGCGATCACGACGGTGCTGACGACGCCCGCGCTGCGCGCGCAGTGGGAAGAAGAGCTCGCCGGCATGCGCGAGCGGATCAAGCGGATGCGCTTCGAGCTGCAGCGCCGGCTCGTCGCCGCGCGTGCAGCGATCGACACCGACTTCATCACCCGCCAGCGCGGCATGTTCAGCTACTCCGGCCTGACCAGGGAGCAGATGCAGCGGCTGCGCAGCGAGTTCGGCGTCTACGGCGTCGACTCGGGCCGGATCTGCGTCGCGGCGCTCAACGAGCGCAACCTCGACTCCGTCGTCGCCGCAATCGCCCACGTCACGGAGAAGGTGCCGGCATGATGCTCTACGAGTTGTACGAGGCGCAGCGCGCGCTGATGAGCCCGTTCTCGGAGTTCGCGAGCGCGTCGTCGAAGCTGTACCGCCATCCGCTCTCGCTCTTCGCGCACGTGCCGAACGCGCACCGCGTCTCCGCCGGCCTCGAGCTGATGCACCGGCTCGCCAAGGACTACGAGAAGCCGCAGTTCGACATCCGCGCGATCGACGTCGACGGCGTCCAGGTCGCGGTCCACGAGCGCGTCACGATCGAGAAGCCCTTCTGCCGGCTGCTGCGCTTCAAGCGCTTCACCGACGACCTGCCGACGCTCAGGAAGCTCAAGGGGCAGCCGACCGTGCTCGTCGTCGCGCCGCTCTCGGGCCACCACGCGACGCTGCTGCGCGACACCGTGCGCGAGCTGCTCAAGGGCCACAAGGTCTTCATCACCGACTGGACCGACGCCCGCATGGTCGCGGAGGACAAGGGCCCGTTCCACCTGCACGACTACGTCGCCTACGTGCAGGAGTTCATCCGCGCGATCGGCCCCGAGGTGAACGTGATCTCGGTCTGCCAGCCGACGGTTCCCGTTCTCGCCGCCGTGTCGCTGATGGCGAGCGCAGGCGAGCAGATCCCGCGCACGCTGACCATGATGGGCGGCCCGATCGACGCACGGAAGAGCCCGACCGCGGTCAACAACCTGGCGCTCAACAAGAGCTTCTCCTGGTTCGAGAACAACGTGATCTATCGCGTTCCGGTGAACTATCCCGGCGCCGGCAGGCGCGTCTATCCCGGCTTCCTGCAGCACGCCGGCTTCATCGCGATGAACCCCGACCGGCACCTGAAGTCGCACTACGACTACTTCCTCGACCTCGTCCGCGGCGACGGCGACAGCGCCGAGTTCCACCGCGATTTCTACGACGAGTACAACGCCGTCCTCGACATGCCGGCCGAGTACTACCTGGACACGATCAAGACCGTGTTCCAGGACTTCGCGCTCGTCAACGGCACGTGGGAGATCGACGGCCAGCTCGTTCGTCCGCAGGACATCAGGTCGGCGGCGCTGCTGACGATCGAGGGCGAGCTCGACGACATCTCGGGCGCCGGCCAGACGCGCGCCGCTCACGATCTCTGCACCGGCATCCCGGCTGACCGTCGCTTCCACTACGACGCGATCGGCGCCGGCCATTACGGCATCTTCTCGGGTCGACGCTGGCGCGAGAACGTCTATCCGAAGGTGCGCGAGTTCATCGCCGCGCACCAGGAGCCGGCGCAACGCCGCGCGCCGCGCGCGAAACGCCGCTCCGCCCGCGCCTGAGATGGGCGCGCAGGCGCTCGCCGAGGCGGTGCTCGACGCGCTGCCGCAGACGCAGTGCCGCCGCTGCGGCTACCCCGACTGTCGCGGCTACGCCGAGGCGATCGCCGACGGCGGCGCGGCGATCAACCGCTGTCCGCCGGGCGGTGCCGCCGGGATCGCCCGGCTCGCGCTCGTCACGGGCCGCGCCGAGTTGCCGCTCGATCCCGAGTGCGGCCGCGAGGCGCCTCGCTCGCTCGCGGTGATCGACGAGAGCGCGTGCATCGGCTGCGCGCTCTGCCTGCAGGCGTGCCCGGTCGACGCGATCGTCGGCGCCGCCAAGCGCATGCACGTCGTCGTCGCCGAGCACTGCACCGGCTGCGAGCTCTGCGTTCCGGCGTGTCCGGTCGACTGCATCGCGCTCGTCGAAGCGAGCGGCGAGCGCACCGGCTGGGACGCCTG
>DASSRF010000386.1:0-3301 GCA_035701945.1 Caldimonas sp.
GCGTCGCCGCGCCGCTCGTGCCGCTGCGGCTCTTCCGGCTCCGCAACGTCGCGACCGCGAACGTGGTCGGCGTCCTCTGGTCGGCCGCGATGTTCGCGTGGTTCTTCCTCTCGGCGCTGTACCTGCAGCGCGTCCTCGGCTACCGCGCGATGCAGGTCGGCCTCGCGTTCCTGCCGTCGAACCTGATCATGGCAGCGTGCTCGCTCGGCATCTCGGCGCGCGTCGTTCTCCGCTTCGGCATCCGCGCGCCGCTCGTCGCCGGGCTCGTCTGCGCCGCGGCCGGCTTGGCGCTCTTCGCGCGCGCTCCGGTCGCCGGCTCGTTCGTGGTCGACGTGCTGCCGGGCATGCTGCTGCTCGGCGCCGGCGCCGGGATCGCGTTCAACCCGCTGCTCCTCGCCGCGATGAGCGACGTCGAAGACAGCGAGTCGGGGCTCGCGTCGGGGATCGTCAACACCGCGTTCATGATGGGCGGAGCGCTCGGCCTCGCCGTGCTCGCGAGCCTCGCCGCGGCGCATTCGGGCTCCGGCGCGACGGACATCGCTGCATTGAACGGCGGCTACCGCCTCGCATTCGGCGTCGGTGCGCTCTGCGCGGTGCTGGCGGCGGCGGTCGCAGCGGTGCTCATCCCGCTGCGCGCGCGGCCCGAGCGCGCGCATCCGGGGCACGCAGGATCGTCGCAGAGCTCGGTCGAGACGCCCTAGCGCGCGTTCGAAGCCGAGTCGACGCGCCGCGATCAGCCGCGAAAGTGGCACGCGACGCGGTGCCCCGGGCGGCTCTCCTTCAGCTTCGGCTCCTCGCTGCTGCAGATCGGGAACTGCGCGATCGGGCAGCGGGTGTGGAAGTGGCAGCCCGACGGCGGCCGGATCGGGCTCGGCACGTCGCCCTGGAGCGGGATCTTCTTGCGCCGCACCTGCGGGTCCGGGATCGGCACCGCCGACAGCAGCGCCTCGGTGTACGGATGCAGCGGCTGCGTGTAGAGCTGCTTGGCCGGCGCGATCTCGACGATGCGGCCGAGGTACATCACCGCGACGCGCGTGCTGATGTGCTCGACGACCGAGAGGTCGTGGGCGATGAAGATGTAGGTGAGGTGGAGCTGCTTCTGCAGGTCCTCGAGCAGGTTGATGACCTGCGCCTGGATCGAGACATCGAGCGCCGAGACCGCCTCGTCGCAGACGACGAGCTTGGGGCTCACCGCGAGCGCGCGCGCGATGCCGATCCGCTGCCGCTGGCCGCCCGAGAACTCGTGCGGGTAGCGCCGCATGTGGTCGGCGTTGAGGCCGACGGTCTCGAGCAGCTCGACGATCCGCGCGTCGTACTCGGCGCGGCTCTTCGCGAGCTTGTGGATCGTGAGCGCCTCGCCGACGATCGCGCCGACCGTCATCCGCGGGTTGAGCGACGCGTACGGGTCCTGGAAGATGATCTGCATGTCGCGCGCGAGCGCACGGAGCTCCTCCTTGCCCGCCCGCGTGACGTCCTTGCCTTCGAACCAGACCTCGCCCCCGGTCGGCTCGATCAGGCGCAGGATGCAGCGCCCCGTCGTGCTCTTGCCGCAGCCCGACTCGCCGACGAGGCCGAGCGTCTCGCCGGCGGCGAGGTCGAAGCTGACGCCGCTCACCGCGTGCACGCTCTCGACCTCGCGGCTGAGGAGGCCGCCCTTGATCGGGAAGCGCTTGACGAGCTCCTTGACCTGCAGCAGCGGCGCGCTCACGGCGCGACCTCCGCGGCGCGCTGCGCCGCGACGGGCACGTGCGGCGCCGGGAACACGTCGAAGATGCAGCGCACCTTGTGGCCGGGCACCGGCTCGCGCAGCGCGGGCGTCGCCGCGACGCACTCGGCAACCGCGTAGCGGCAGCGCGCTGCGAAGCGGCAGCCTTCTGCCGGCGCGATCAGCTTGGGCACCGTGCCGGGAATCTGCTCGAGCCGCACCTTCTCGACCGCGGCGGTGTCGATGCGCGGGATCGAGCGGATCAGGCCCTGCGTGTACGGATGGCGCGGCCGCGCGAAGAGCGCCTCGACCGGCGCCTCCTCGACGACCTGGCCGGCGTACATCACGACGACGCGCTGCGCGACCTCGGCGACGACGCCCATCGCGTGGGTGATGAGCAGGATCGCCATGCCGAGCCGCTCCTTCAGCTCGGCGAGGAGGTCGAGGATCTGCGCCTGGATCGTGACGTCGAGCGCAGTCGTCGGCTCGTCGGCGATCAGCAGCTTCGGGTTGCACGCCAGCGCCATCGCGATCATGACGCGCTGGCGCATGCCGCCCGAGAACTGGTGCGGGTAGTCGCGGACGCGACGCTCCGGAGTCGGGATGCGGACGAGCGAAAGCATCTCGACGGCGCGGTCGAACGCAGCCTTCCTCGACATGCCTTCGTGCAGTCGCAGGCTCTCGGCGATCTGCTCGCCGATCGTGTAGACGGGGTTGAGCGATGTCATCGGCTCCTGGAAGACGATCGCGATCTCCTTGGCGCGCACGCGCCGCATCTCCTCGTTGCTCGCGGCGACGAGGTCGCGGCCCTGCCAGAGCACCTCGCCGCCGACGATCTTTCCGGGCGGCATCGGCAACAGCTTCAGCACCGTCATCGCGGTGACGGTCTTGCCGCAGCCCGACTCGCCGACGACGCTGACGGTCTCGCCGCGGTCGACCGCGACGTCGACGCCGTCGACCGCGTGCAGCCAGCCGTCGTCGGTCTTGAAGTGCGTCTTCAGGCCGCGGATCTCGAGCAGCCGCCGCTCGGGCGTGCCCGCGGCGATGCGCGCCGAGCGCGACGGCGACGTCTGCAGGATCGGCCGCGGAGCTCCGGTCGACATCAGAGCACCTTGCGGGGGTCGAGCGCGTCGCGCAGGCCGTCGCCGACGAAGTTGATGCACAGCACCGTGAGGAAGATCGCGGTGCCGGGGAAAAGTGCCCAGTGCGGTGCGATGTCGAGGTACTCCTTGGCGTCGAAGAGGATGCGGCCCCAGGTCGGGATGTCGGGCGGAAAGCCGAGGCCGAGGAACGAGAGCGTCGACTCGAGGATGATCGCCGCGGCGACGTTGATCGTGCCGGCGACGATCACCGGCCCGAGCGCGTTCGGCAGGATGTGGCGCGTGACCTGGCGCGGCACCGACGCGCCGAGCGCGCGCGCGGCTTCGACGAACTCCTTCTCGCGCAGCGAGAAGAACTGCGCGCGCACGAGCCGCGCGACCGACATCCAGCCGAACGCGCCGATGACGACGACGACGAGCATGAAGACGCCGATCTCCGGGCCGAACGTGTTCTTCAGCGCGTCGCGGAAGAGATAGGTGAGGACCAGCAGCAGCG
>DASSRF010000387.1:0-2393 GCA_035701945.1 Caldimonas sp.
CTGCCGATCGACGAGGTCGACGAGGCGGCGCGGCGCGGCGCGATCACCGACGCGAAGACGCTCGTCGGGCTGCTCTGGCTCGCCAACTGGCGCGCCGGCCGCTGGTCGCTGCAGTGGGGCGGCGCCGCCGCGACGTGACCATAATGCGGCCATGAAGGTCTTCAACCTGCGTTGCGGCAAGCAGCACGCGTACGAAGGCTGGTTCGCGTCCGAGGACGATTTCCTCTCGCAACAGGAGCGCGGCATCGTCGCGTGCCCGATGTGCGGCGACACCACCGCAGTGCGGCTGCCGAACGCTTCGCGTCTCAAGCGCGCGCGCCAGGCGGCGTCGGGCCAGCAGGCCGAGCAGGCGACCGAGACGATGACGCTGCAGTCGCAATGGCTGCGCGCCGTCCGCCATGTGCTGAGCTCGACCGAGGACGTCGGCGAGCGCTTCCCGGAGGAGGCTCGCCGCATCCACTATGGCGAGGTCGAGGAGCGCGGCATCCGCGGCCGCGCGTCGAAGGAGGACGCCGACGCCCTGCGCGAGGAGGGCATCGAGGTGATGGCCCTCCCGCTTCCGGACGCCGTCAAGGGCCCGGTTCAGTGACGCGCGACGGCGTCGAGCACCAGGTAGCGTGAGTCGGCGAAGGCGCTGAGCAGCGCATCGCCGGCGCGGTCGAAGTCGAACGCCTGGCCGCTCTCGAGGACGATGTCGCGCAGGTCGCCGTCCTGCGTGATCCAGATCGCTCCGCTCACGACCTCGACGCGGCGACCGGGTTCGGCGTGCAGGTGGCGGATGTCGTTCTTGGCCAGTCGGCGGGCGCCGTTGAGCAGGTCTTGGTTCATGGTCCAACTCCCGGTAGCATGAATGCCATGCATGAAGCGGGGCTGCAACGGTGGGTCGCTCGTCGCCGCCTTGAGGCGAAGCTTCTCGCTGCCACCGAACCCGGGCAAGCGGTCATTGCGAATGCCTTGCATGCGCTCCAAGCATGCGAAAGGCGGCCGGCGTGAGCCGCGGCGCATACGACCTGCCGCCGCTCGACGCCCTCGTCGCGTTCGAGAGCGCGGCGCGACACCTCAGCTTCACGCGCGCCGCCGACGAGGTCGCGCTGACCCAGTCGGCGGTCAGCCGCCAGATCCAGGCGCTCGAGGAGCGGCTCGGCGTGTCGCTCTTCCGCCGCCTGCACCGCGCGATCGCGCTCACCGACGAGGGCAGGACGCTGCAGCTCGCGGTCGTCGACGCGCTCGTCCGGCTCGACCGTGCGACGCGCGAGATCCGCCAGTCGGATCGCATCAAGACGGTGATCGTGACGACGACGGCGGGCTTCGCAGGGCTGTGGCTGATCCCGCGGCTGTCGGCGTTCGTCGCCGCGCACCCGGGAATCGACGTTCGCATCACGACCAGCTACGAGCTCGTCAACCTAGAGCGCGACGCGGTCGACGTCGCGATCCGCTACCGGCCGATCGACGTCGCCTTGCCGGCAGGGGCGATGACGCTGTTCGGCGAGACGGTGTTTCCGGTCTGCAGCCCGAAGCTGCGCGCGAGCAAGGTCGCGCCGCTGCGCGAGCCCGCCGATCTCGCCCGCCACATCCTGCTCAGGATGGAAGGCGACAACAGCGACCAGCTGCTCGACTGGAACCTCTGGCTGCACGCGCTCGACGTCGCCGACCTGAAGCCGGCGGGGATGCTGCACTTCTCCTCGTACGACCAGATCATCCAGGCGGCGATCGCCGGACAGGGCGTCGCGCTCGGCCGGATGCCGCTGCTCGAGCGCCAGCTCGCCGAGCGGCAGCTCGTCGCGCCGTTTCGCAAGAGCCTGGTCTCTCCGCGCGGCTACTGCGTGATCGTCTCGACGCGCTCGGCCGATCGGCCCGAGGTGCGCGCGTTCGTCGACTGGCTCGTCCTCACCGCAGCGCCGCGGGAGGCAGAACGCGCCCCGGGTTCAGCACGCCGGCAGGGTCGAGCGCGGCCTTGATCGCGCGCATCATGTCGAGCGCGACCGGCGACTTGCGCAGCCCGAGCTCGTCGCGCTTGAGCGCGCCGATGCCGTGCTCGGCCGAGATCGAGCCGCCGCGTGCGCTCACGGCGTCGTAGACGAGGCGCGTGATCGCGGCCTCGTGCCGCTCGGCGAACGCCCTGGAATCGGCATCGGGCGGCGCCTGCACGTTGTAGTGCAGGTTGCCGTCGCCGAGGTGGCCGAAGTCGATGACGCGAACGCCGGGGAACCGGCGCTCGAGGTCGGCGTCGGTGACGGCGACGAACTCTTCGATCGCCGACACCGGCAGCGCGATGTCGTGCTTGATGTTGCTGCCCTCGGCGACCTGCGCAAGCGGGATCGTCTCGCGGACGTGCCACATCGCGTTGGCCTGCTCGACGCTGGTCGCGACCGCGACGTCGGCGACGAGGCCGC
>DASSRF010000388.1:0-3362 GCA_035701945.1 Caldimonas sp.
ATGCGAACGCGGCGCACGCCGCGCCGCCCTCGAGCGCCGCGAGCGCCGCCTCGAGGCCGTCGCGGTTCGGGTTGTGGTTGCGCGCGTAGATCCAGCCATGCGGGTACGAGCCGTCGGCGGCGCGCTCGAACGTCGTCGACAGGTGGATCGGCGGCGTCACTGCGCCGGTCGCCGGATCGACGCCGTGGCCGGAGTGGACGGCGAGCGTCTCGAAGCGAAGCTTGCTGGCGTTCTTCATGCGCTCGATTGTCGCCGCGCGGGCGGCGGATCGGCCACGCGTCGCGTCGATGGCGGCTATGCTGCGCCGCCATGGACGACGCCAAGCGCAACCGGGCGACGCGCGAGCACCATCCGTCCGTGCCGTCGCGAAAGCGAAGCGTCGCCGCGAAATCGGCACGCAGGCGCGCCGACGCCGGCGCAGCGGCCAAACCGTCGGGCTTCCGGGTGCCCGCCACCGGCAAGGATGCCGTCGTCGCGATCGGCGACCGCCAGGTCCGCCTGAGCAACCTCGACAAGCCGTTCTGGCCGGCGCTCGGCATCGCCAAGCGCGACCTGCTGCAGTACTACGCCGACGTCGCCCACGCGCTCCTGCCGCACATCGCCGACCGCGCGATGGTGATGAAGCGCTACCCCGACGGCGCCGACGGCGAGCCGTTCTTCATGAAGCGCGCGCCGACGCCGCGGCCCGAGTGGATCGAGACGTGCTCGATCGCGCACGCGTCCGGCAACGTCATCGACTTCCCGATGATCCAGGACCTCGCATCGCTGCTCTGGGTCGTCAATCTCGGCTGCATCGACCTCAACCCGTGGTACGCGCGCTGCGACGACGTCGACCGCCCCGACTACCTGCACTTCGACCTCGACCCGGTGCCCGGCGCGACGTGGGACGGCGTCGTCGAGACGGCGCGGCTCGTCCGCGCCGGCCTCGAAGGGCTCGGCATGCGGCCGATCGTGAAGACGACCGGATCGAAAGGGCTGCACGTCTACGTCGCGATCGTCCGCGGGCCGACGCAGAAGGACGTCTGGCGCTTCGCCAAGCGCTTCGCATTCGATCTCGCGGGGCTGCGCCCCGACGTCGTCACCGCCGAGTACAAGGTCGCGAAGCGCCCCGAGGGCCGCGTCCTCGTCGACTACAACCAGAACGCGTGGGGACGCACGCTCGCCTCCGCCTATTCGCCGCGGCCGCGGCCGCGCGCGACCGTCTCGGCGCCGCTCACGTGGGACGAGCTCGACGCCGGCGCCGCGATCGACGACTTCGACCTGCGCAACATGCCCGCGCGCGTCGCCGCCGTCGGCGATCTCTGGGCGCCGCTGCTCGAGGCCGCCGGACGGTTCGACCTCGCGCCGCTGCTGCGCTCGATCCGCTGAAGCTCGCGGAGATCAGCCGGCGACGGCCGCGGCGTCGGCGAGCAGGCGATTGAGCGTCGTCAGCAGCGCGTCGAGCTCGACCGGCTTGACGAGGTGCTCGTCGAAGCCCGCGTCGAGCGCGCGTTGCCGGTCGGTGCCGCGGCCGTAGCCGGTGAGCGCGATCAGCGCGATCGAGCGCGTTCGCGCGTCGGCGCGCAGCGCAGCGGCGAGCTCGTAGCCGCTCATCTTCGGCAAGCCGATGTCGAGGACCGCGGCCTCGGGGACGAACTCGGCGAGCAGCGCGATCGCCTCGTCGCCGTCGCGCGCGACCGCGACCTCGTTGCCCTCGAGGCGCAGGATCAGCGCGAGCGACTGCGCGGCATCGTCGTTGTCGTCGACGACGAGGATGCGCCCGTGGCGGCGGTGCGCCGGCAACCGCTGCGGCGCCGCTGGCAGCAGCACCTCCGGCGCTGCGCCGGCGAGCGGCAACGTCACGGCGAAGCGCGCGCCGCGGCCATCGCCGTCGCTCTCGGCCGCGATCGTGCCGCCGTGCAGCTCGACGAGGTTCTTCGCGATCGCGAGGCCGAGGCCGAGCCCGCCGCTCGCGCGCTGCAGCGGCTGCTCGCCCTGGACGAAGCGCTCGAAGACGTGCGGCAGCAGCGCCGGCGCGATGCCGGCGCCGTGGTCGACGACCGCGAGCCGCGCCTCGTCGGCGGTGCTCAGCAGCTCGACCACGATCGGCTGCGCCGGCAGCGAGAACTTGGCAGCGTTGTTGAGCAGGTTGCAGACGACCTGCGTCAGCCGCACCGGATCGCCGTGCACCCACACCGGAGCGTCGGGGACGCGGACGGCGGGCGGACGGCGGCCCTGGAGCGCCGGCTGCGTCAGCTCGAGCGCGCGCGCGACGACGTCGCGGACGTCGACGCGCTCGCGGCGCAGCTCGATCTTGCCCGATGCGATCCGCGACACGTCGAGCAGGTCGTCGACCATCCGCGAGAGGTGCGCGACCTGGCGCTCGATCACCTGCCGCTCGCGGTCGGGCGCCGCGTCGCGGCGCGCCATCACCTCGAGCGAAGTGACGATCGGCGCGAGCGGGTTGCGCAGCTCGTGGCCGAGCATCGCCAGGAACTCGTCCTTCGCGCGGTTGGCGACCTCGGCGTCGCGCAGGGCGTCGCGCGACTCGCCGAACAGTCGCACGTTGTCGAGCGCGAGCGCGGCGTGCTGCGCGAGCTCGACGATGCCGGCGCCGTCCTCCTCGCTGAAGCGCCGCCCCGAAGACGCCTGCAGCGCGCACATCGCGCCGATCGTGCGGCCGCGCGCGACGAGCGGAACGACGCACGCGGCGCCGAGGCCGAAGTCGAGAACGAAGCTGCGGAAGTCGGGATCGGTGAAGCGCTCGGCGTCGCCGGGCTCGAGGTTGGCGAGGAACGTCTTGCCGGTCGCCACCGCCCAGGTGAACGACCCCGGCGAATCGCTGGGCGAGACATGCCTGGCGACGAACTCGCGCATCGCGGCCTCGCGCTCGGGGTCGACGTGGCGGGTGAGCTTTCGCTGCAGGACGCCGTCCTTGTCGAGCAGGTCGATCCGGCAGATGTCGGCGATGTCGGGGACGATCACCGAGCCGATCGCGGCGAGCGCCGTCTGCTCCTCGAGCGAGCGCGACAGCAGCGCGCCGGCGCTGACGAGCTGGCGCAGCCGCGCCTGCGCGCGCTCGGCGGCGGCGCGCGCGTCGCGCTCGGCGTCGAGCAGCCGCTCGCGCTCCGCTTCGCTCTGCCGGCGCTGCGCGGCGGCGGCGACGAGCGCGTCGGAGACGGCCTCGACCTCGCTCACGTCGGCGCGTGCGTCGTGCACCGGCTCGCCGCGGCCGAGCGCGAGCGCCGCGTCGCGAAGGCGGGCGATCGGCTCGACGATATTGCGCGAGATCCGCCACGCCGCCATGCCGCCGAGGCCGAGCGAGAGCAGGATGCCGCCGCCGTAGGCGACGAGCGACTCGAGCATCGCGACGTCCTGGACCG
>DASSRF010000389.1:0-4980 GCA_035701945.1 Caldimonas sp.
GCGGCGCCGCCAGGCGCGACGCCGGCGTACGTCAGCGAGGCGGTCGTCGCGCTCTACGGCGCGGCGCCGGGATCGACGCTCGCGCTGCCGCTTCCCGATGGCCGCCGCGCCGACGTCTTCGTGCGCGCGGTCTGGCGCGACTACGCGCGCCAGTACGGCGCGATCGTCGTCGACCGTGCCGACTGGCTGAGGCTCACCGGCGACGAGCGCGTCAACGACCTCGCGGTCTGGCTCGCTCCGGGCGCCGGAACGGCGGCCGTCGAAGCCGAGCTGCGCGCGCTCGCGACCGCGAGCGGCTACGACGCGACGCTGCTCGAGTTCGCGTCGCCGCGCGAGATCCGCGCGACGTCGCTGCGCATCTTCGACCGCAGCTTCGCCGTCACCTACTGGCTGCAGGCGGTCGCGATCGCGATCGGCCTGTTCGGCATCGCGGCGAGCTTCTCGGCGCAGGTGCTCGCGCGGCGCAAGGAGCTCGGCCTGCTCGCGCACCTCGGGTTGACGCGGCGCCAGATCGTCGCCGTCGTCGCTGCCGAGGGCGCGGTCTGGACGGCGGTCGGCGCCGCGCTCGGGCTCGTCCTCGGCATCGCGGTGAGCGTCGTTCTCGTCGACGTCGTCAATCCGCAGAGCTTCCACTGGACGATGGACCTGCTGCTGCCGAAAGTGCGGCTCGCTGCGCTCTGCATCGCGGTCGTCGTCGCCGGGACGCTCACCGCGTGGCTCGCGGCGCGTCGCGTCGCCGGCCGCGACATGGTCCTCGCGGTGAAGGAAGACTGGTGAGCGCCGATTCGATGTCCGAAGACGGCGAGCGCCGCTGCGCCGGCGCGACGACGATGCGCGTCACACTCTCGTGGAGAAGACGATGCATCCGTGGCGACTCTCGGGCCTCGACCCGGCTCCTTTCGAATCCCTCTTCGACCTGACCGACGATGCGCTGCATCGGCTCGGCGCGGTGCGTCGCTGCGCCGATTCGGTGCCCGGCTTTCCGTGCCGCGTCAGCCTCGAGGACGCGCCCGTCGGCAGCGAGCTGCTCCTCGTTCCCTACGAGCACCATCCGGCGCGATCGCCTTACCGCGCGTCGGGACCGATCTTCGTGCGCAGGGGCGCAACGCACCGCGAGCTCGACGTCGGCGAAGTCCCGCAGGCGGTGCTGCGCCGGCTGATCTCGCTGCGCGCGTACGACGCCGACGCCATGATGGTCGACGCGACCGTGTGCGAAGGCCCCGACGTCGCCGCCGCGCTCGACGGCTTCTTCGCGAGCGGCGCGGTCGACTACGTCCACCTCCACTTCGCCAAGCGCGGCTGCTTCTCGTGCGCCGCTCGCCGCGTCGATTGAGCGCTATGCTGGCCGCGTGGCCAAGCAGAAGCGGATCCTCTGCCCGCGTTGCGAGTACCGGCCGCGGCCGGAAGACCGCTGGGCGTGCCTGCCGCGCTGCGCGACGCTCTGGCACACGTTCTGGACCGGCGGCGTCTGCCCGGGCTGCGGGCTGCGCTGGCCGCTGACGCAATGCCCGGCGTGCGGCGCGGTGTCGCCGCACAACGAGTGGTACCGCGAGCCGACGCCGGAGCGCGAGGCGAAGCAGAAGCGCGTGCGCACGCCCGAGCGCGTCGGCTGAGCGCGTCGGCGAGCACGGTCTACACTCGCCGCGCGATCCGCCACGGGAGCCAGCCATGTCCGATGTCGTCGATCCGCTCGTCCTCGACCTGCTCCAATGGATCGGCAGCGAGCCGCGTCCGTACGCCGAGGTGATCGACGCCTGGCGGACGTCGTGCCCGCGACTGCCGGTGTGGGAGGAAGCGAACGCGCGCGGCTTTCTCGAGCGTCGCCACGCGCCCGGATGCGAAGCGCTCGTCGCCGTCTCCGAACGCGGCCGCGCCCACCTCGACGCCAATCGCACGACCGCACGGAGGCCGGCATGAGCAGCGATGCGAAGGTCTACCGCAGCTTCGACGACTTCTATCCGTTCTACCTCAGCGAGCACGCCAACCGGACGTCGCGACGGCTGCACTTCGTCGGCTCGAGCATCGCGCTCGTGCTGCTCGCCCTTGCCGCCTGGACCGGCAGCTGGTGGCTCGTCGTCGTCGCGCTCCTCGAGGGCTACGCGTTCGCGTGGGTCGGCCACTTCTTCTTCGAGCACAACAAGCCGGCGACGTTCAAGTACCCGCTGCTGAGCTTCATGGGCGACTGGCGGCTCTGGTGGGACATCGTCCGCGGCAGGATCGCGTTCTAGCGCGCGGCGCGTGCCCGCGGTGCCAGCTGCCCCGGACCGCGACCGCACGATGACAGCGTCACCGGGCGCGGCGATCGTCGCGCTGTGGCTCTCCTGGATCGCGTACTGGACGGCAGCGTCGCTCGCCGTCAAGCCGAGCGCTCGGCGCGAGACCATGCTGTCGCGGATGCTCCATCTCGGCCCGCTCGCGCTCGCAGTGCTGCTCGTCTGGGGGCCGCCGCCGCCGATCGACGCGCTGCGCGCGCGCTTCGTGCCGTCGTCGCCGGCGATCGAATGGACCGGCGTCGCGCTCGTCGTCGCCGGCCTCGTCTTCGCCGTCTGGGCGCGCGTCCGCCTCGGCGCGAACTGGAGCGGGATCGTCGCCGTCAAGAGCGGCCACGAGCTCGTCACGAGCGGACCGTACGCGATCGTCCGCCATCCGATCTACAGCGGGCTCGTGCTCGCGTTCGTCGGCTCGGCGATCGCGCTCGGCGAGCTGCGCGGCGCGCTCGCGGTCGCGCTCGTCGTCGCTTCGCTGTGGCGAAAGCTCCGCCTCGAGGAGCGCTGGATGGCCGAGCAGTTCGGCGACGCGTACGAGCGCTACCGCGGGCGCGTGCCCGCGCTCGTCCCGTTCGTGCGCTGAGGCGCGGCATGGCCGGCACCGACGCCGACGTCCTCGAGCGCTCGTGGCAGCGCGCGTGGCGCGCGCTCGGCGCCGCCGGCGACGGCGCCGCGGTCCGCGACGCGCTGCTCGCCGCCTACCGCGAGCCGCAGCGCCACTACCACACGCTGCGGCACCTGCACGAATGCATCGAGCGCTTCGACGCGTGCCGCGACCTTGCGGCGCGGCCGGCCGAGGTCGAGATCGCGCTCTGGTTCCACGACGCCGTCCACGACGTCCGCCACGACGACAACGAGCGTCGCAGCGCCGACCGGGCGTGCGCCGCTCTCACCGCTGCCGGGGTCACAGGCGACGCGGTCGCACGCGTCGATTCGCTCGTCATGGCGACACGCCACGCCAGCGCGACGCCCGGCGGCGCCGACGAAGAGCTGCTCGTCGACATCGACCTGGCGATCCTCGGTGCGACGCCGGCGCGCTTCGCCGAGTACGAGGCGCAGATCCGGCGCGAGTACGCGCACGTCGCCGAGGCCGCGTTCCGCGCGCGGCGCAGCGCCGTTCTCGCCGCGTTCATCGCCCGCGAGCCGATCTACCGCACCCCGCGCCTGCGCGCCGAGCTCGAGACGCGCGCACGGACGAACCTCGCGCTGGCCATCGCCGCAAACGTCGGCTAGGCTCGCGGCCGATGCATCCGTGGCCGCGGCGACCGCCGCACATCCGTCGGGGAGGAAGTCGATGCCGCTTTCGCTGCGCGTGGTCCAGGTCTGCCTCTTCCTCGTCGCCGCGATCGCGCTCGCGGGCGGAACGCTGCAGTTCGTCCTCGGCCAGCCCGACACGTCGCCGCGCCTCGACAACGTCCACCGCTTCATGGCCGGCGTCTACTTCTCGACCGGCCTGATCGCCGCGTGGACGGCGTGGACGATCGGCGAGCAGGGAACGCTCGTCTACCTGCTCGCGCTCGGCGTGCTGCTCGCCGGCACCGGCAGGCTCGTCTCGATCGCGCGCGTCGGCCTGCCCGAGCCGCACGCGGTCTGGCTCGGCTATCTGATCCCCGAGCTCGTGCTGCCGTTCGTGATCGCGATCGGGTACTGGGTGGCGACGCACTCGCCGGGCCGCTGAGCCGCGACAGGAGGAGATCCGACATGGCCGACATCGCCGCGCTGCAAAAGATCCTCGATCCGATCTTTCCCGGCCTGATGGGAATCCGCCTCGTCAGCTGCGAGCCCGAGCGCGTCGTCGCCGAGATGGCGGTCCGGCCCGACCTGTGCACGACCGGCGGCATCCTCCACGGCGGCGCCTCGATGGCGTTCGCCGACACGCTCGGCGCGGTCGGAACCTTCGTCAACCTCGCGCCCGGCAAGCGGACGACGACGACCGACTCGAGCACCAAGTTCATCGGCGGCGCGCGCGTCGGCACGACGGTGACGGGCGAGAGCGTCGCCCTGCACCGCGGCCGCACGACGATGGTCTGGCAGACGTCGATCCGC
The DNA here is from genome assembly GCA_035701945.1 of Caldimonas sp. Taxonomy (GTDB): domain Bacteria; phylum Pseudomonadota; class Gammaproteobacteria; order Burkholderiales; family Burkholderiaceae_C; genus Schlegelella_A. The sequence continues at coordinate 4,314 of DASSRF010000389.1, forward strand.
AGCGCGGAAGGCAGGCTCTGCGCCGTCGTGACGCAGACGCAGCTCGTCCTCGAGGGGGCCGCATGAGCCAGCAGCAGTCGGAGAGCGAGCGCGCCGCCTGGCACAAGCGCTTCGCGGCGGAGTGCAACAACCGCGCGTGGGAGCTGACGACGGCGGCGCGCGGCGCCCCCGAAGACCGCGAGATGCTCGACGTCGCGCACGCATCGGCCTGGCACTGGGGCAAGGTGGGAAGCGAGCTGAACAGGATGCGGGCGACGATGCTGCTCGCCGAGGTCCACGCGCTGCTCGGCATGGGCGAGCGCGCCCTCGCGAACGCCGAGGAGATGCGCACCTATTTCCTCGCGCACGAGAGCCCGGACTGGGAGATCGCGTTCGCGCACGCGATCTACGCGCACGCGGCGCACGCTGCCGGACGCGCGAACGAGCACCGCGACGCGTACGCGCAGGCCGAGGCCGCGCTGGCGGCGATCGCCGACGACGAAGACCGCGCGATCGTCGCCGCGACGTTCCGCCTCGTGCCGCCGCCGGCGTGAGCGCAGGCGCGGCGCGCGAACGTCCGCTTCGGGTCGGCCTGATCTCCGACACGCACGACCTGCTCCGCCCCGAGGCGCTCGAGTTCCTCGCCGGCAGCGACCGCATCGTCCACGGCGGCGACGTCTGCGCGCCC
>DASSRF010000390.1:0-3225 GCA_035701945.1 Caldimonas sp.
GCAGCGCTTCGCCGTCGCGCATCGCCGAGAGGGCAGCGACGACGTCGGCGCCGGCGGCGTCATTGCGCAGCAGCGTCGCGAGGCTCGGCTCGTCGCGCGCTGCCCCGCGCTCGATCGCGCCGGCGAGCCGCTGCAGCGCCACCGGTGCGGCTCGGGTCGCCGCGACGACGCGGGCGAGCCGCTCGGGCGCGGCGAGAAAGGCGTCGATCGGCGCGAGCACCGCATCGGCGTCGACCCGGCCGCCGCGGCGCAGCGCGTCGACTGCGTCGAGCGCGAGCGCCCACGCGGGAACGAAGTCGTCGCGCAGGTGCGCGGCGAGCGCGGCGACCGCGGCGTCGCGCACCTGCGGCACCCAGTCGTTGGCGCGCACGAGGAGGACGCGGATCGCGGCGGGGCGGGGTGCAATCGCCAGCTCGCGCACCGCGGCCTCGCGGACGTAGCCGCTGCGGTCGCAAGCGCGCTCGAGTGCGTCGGCCGCCATCGGCGGCGACTGCGCGGCCGCGTCGTCGGGTCGCTGCGCGCGTGCACGAACGGACGCTCGGCTCGCCCGCACGAGGATGCGGTCGAGCCAGCGGAAGAGGGCGCCGATCAGACCCGTTCGACGACCACCGCGATGCCCTGGCCGACGCCGATGCACATCGTGCAGAGCGCGAAACGGCCGCCGCTCGCGTGCAGCTGGCTGACGGCGGTGGTGACGAGGCGAGCGCCGCTCGCGCCGAGCGGATGGCCGAGCGCGATCGCGCCGCCGTTCGGGTTGACGCGCGCGTCGTCGTCGGCGATGCCGAGGTCGCGCAGCACCGCGAGGCCCTGCGCGGCGAACGCCTCGTTGAGCTCGATGACGTCGATCTGCTTGAGCGACAGGCCGGTGAGCTCGAGCACCTTCCTGGTCGCCGGCGCCGGACCGATCCCCATGATCCGCGGCGCGACGCCTGCCGTCGCCATGCCGACGACGCGCGCGCGCGGTGCGAGGCCGTGGCGCGCTGCGGCGCGCTCGCTCGCGATCAGCATTGCGCACGCGCCGTCGTTGACGCCCGACGCATTGCCCGCGGTGACCGTGCCGTCGGGCCGCACGACGCCCTTCAGCCTGGCGAGCGCCTCGAGGCTGGTGTCGCGCGGATGCTCGTCCTTCGTGACGACGATCTGCTCGCCCTTCTTCTGCGCAATCGTCACCGGGACGATCTCGCGCTCGAAGAAGCCCGCCTTCTGCGCCGCGACCGCCTTCTGCTGCGACGCCAGCGCCATCCGGTCCTGCGCCTCGCGCTCGATCGCGAAATCCTTGGCGACGTTCTCGGCGGTCTCGGGCATCGAGTCGACGCCGTACTGCTCCTTCATCAGCTTGTTGACGAACCGCCAGCCGATGGTGGTGTCGTAGACGGCGTTCGTTCGCGAGAACGCGCTCTCCGCCTTCGGCATCACGAACGGCGCGCGGCTCATGCTCTCGACGCCGCCCGCGATCAGCAGCTCGGCTTCGCCCGACTTGATCGCGCGGGCGGCGCTGCCGACGGCGTCCATGCTCGAGCCGCAGAGGCGGTTGATCGTCGCGCCGGGAACCGTCTGCGGCAGCCCGGCGAGCAGCAGCGCCATCCGGGCGACGTTTCGGTTGTCCTCGCCGGCCTGGTTGGCGCAGCCGTAGAGGACGTCGCCGACGGCGGCCCAGTCGACGTTGGCGTTCCTCCGCATGAGCGCGCGGATCGGGATCGCGGCGAGGTCGTCGGCGCGCACCGGCGCGAGCGCACCGCCGTAACGGCCGATCGGCGTGCGGACGGCGTCGCAGATGAAGGCTTCGGTGACGTTCATTCGATCACTCCTCACGGGCGCGCGAGCGGCGCGGCGGTCCTGGCCTGCAGCGCGTCGAACGCCAGGCCGTCGACGATCTCGACGACGACGAGCCCGCGCGGCGTGACGTCGACGACGGCGAGATCGGTGTAGATCCGCGTCACGCAGCCGATGCCGGTCAGCGGATACGAGCAGCGCTCGACGATCTTCGGCTCGCCGCTCCTGGTCGTGTGTTCCATCATCACGTACGTCTTCTTGGCGCCGATCGCGAGGTCCATCGCGCCGCCGACCGCCGGAATCGCGTCGGACGCGCCGGTGTGCCAGTTGGCGAGGTCGCCGCTCGCCGACACCTGGAACGCGCCGAGCACGCAGACGTCGAGGTGGCCGCCGCGCATCATCGCGAAGCTGTCGGCGTGGTGGAAGAACGAGCCGCCGGGCAGCAGCGTCACCGGCTGCTTGCCGGCGTTGATGAGGTCGAAGTCCTCTTCGCCTTCGCGCGGCGCCGGGCCCATGCCGATGACGCCGTTCTCGCTGTGCAGCACGATCTCGCGACCCTGCGGCAGGTGATTGGCGACCGTCGTCGGCAAGCCGATGCCGAGGTTGACGACGGCGCCGTCGGGGATGTCGCGGGCGACGCGCGCCGCCATCTCGGCGCGGCTCCATTTCGGCTCTGCCATGCGCTTTCCCTTCAGGCCTGCTGGCGAAAGCCGCCGGCGCTCGTCGCGACGCGGTCGATGCGGACGATCCGCTGCACGAAGATCCCGGGCGTCACGACGCACTCGGGGTCGAGCGTGCCGAGCGGAACGATCTCGTGCACGGTCGCGATCGTCGTCTTCGCCGCCATCGCCATCACCGGGCCGAAGTTGCGCGCCGTCATGCGGTAGGTGAGGTTGCCCCAGCGGTCGCCGCGCTCGGCCTTGATGAACGCGACGTCGCCGTGCAGCGGCGTCTCGAAGACGTACATGCGGCCGTCGATCTCGCGCGTCTCCTTGCCCTTGGCGAGCTCGGTGCCGTAGCCGGTCGGCGTGAAGAAGCCGCCGATCCCGGCTCCTGCCGCGCGGATGCGCTCCGCGAGGTTGCCCTGCGGCACCAGCTCGAGCTCGATCTTGCCGGCGCGGTAGAGCCCATCGAACACCTGCGAATCGACCTGGCGCGGGAACGAGCAGATGATCTTCCTCACCCGTCCCGCCTTCAGCAGCGCCGCCAGACCCGTCTCGCCATTGCCCGCGTTGTTGTTGACGATCGTCAGGTCGCGTGCGCCGTGCGCGATCAGCGCGTCGATCAGCTCGTTCGGCTGGCCGGCGCCGCCGAAGCCGCCGATCATCACCGTCGACCCGTCACCTATCCCGGCCACGGCCTCGGCAAGGTTGCCGATTGTCTTGTCCATGGGGATCCCCTCTCCGGCTGAAGGAGTCTCTTCTCCAGCATTCCGAAGGAATAGGCCGGTCC
>DASSRF010000391.1:0-3885 GCA_035701945.1 Caldimonas sp.
ATGGAGATCGAGATCGCGGTGCGCAAGTACGAGGTGCCGCACGTCTTCTCGGACGCCGCGCTCGCGCAGGCCGCGGCGCTGCCGTCGGAAGTGCGCGCCGCCGACCGCAAGGGCCGCGTCGACCTCACCGACGTCGCGCTCGTCACGATCGACGGCGAGGACGCGCGCGACTTCGACGACGCCGTCTACTGCGAGCCGACGCGGATCGGCAAGTCGAGCGTCGACAACGGCTGGCGACTGATCGTCGCGATCGCCGACGTCAGCCACTACGTCCGGCCGGGCGAGCCGATCGACGTCGACGCCTACGAGCGCGCGACGTCGGTCTACTTCCCGCGCCGCGTCATCCCGATGCTGCCCGAGAAGCTCTCGAACGGCCTGTGCTCGCTCAACCCCGAGGTCGACCGGCTGGCGATGGTGTGCGACATGCTCGTCGACGCGCACGGCGAGGTGCAGGCGTACCAGTTCTTCCCGGCGACGATCCGCTCGGCGGCGCGGCTCACCTACACCGAGGTGGCGGCGATCCTCGCCAACACGCGCGGGCCGGAGGCGGGGCGGCGCAGCGAGCTCGTTCCGCACCTGCTCGACCTGCACGACGTCTATCGGGCGCTGCTGAAGGCGCGCGTCAAGCGCGGCGCGATCGACTTCGAGACGACCGAGACGCAGATCGTGTGCGACGAGAACGGCCGGATCGAGAAGATCGTGCCGCGCACGCGCAACGAGGCGCACCGGCTGATCGAGGAGGCGATGCTCGCCGCCAACGTCTGCTCGGCCGACTTCATCGCGCGCGCCAAGCACCCGGCGCTCTATCGCGTCCACGAGGGGCCGACTCCGGAGAAGAAGACGCTCCTGCAGAACTACCTGCGCGCGCTCGGGCTCGGCCTGTCGATCAGCGACGACCCCAAGCCCGCCGAGTACCAGGCGATCGCGGCCGCGACCAAGGAGCGTCCCGACGCCGCGCAGATCCACCAGATGCTGCTGCGCTCGATGCAGCAGGCGATCTACACCAGCAAGAACACCGGCCACTTCGGCCTCGCGTACGACGCCTACACGCACTTCACGAGCCCGATCCGGCGCTACCCCGACCTGCTCGTGCACCGCGTCATCAAGGCGCTGCTCGAGAGCCGGCGCTACCCGATCGGCGGCCGCAGCGAAGGCGCGGCGGCGAAGAAGGCGCGGCTCGCGAAGGCGGCCAAGAGCGCGAAGGGCGCGAAGGCGAACGCGCCGCCGCCGCTCGCTCCGGGCGGCGAACTCGAAGCGTGGGAGGTCGCCGGCGCGCACTGCAGCGCCAACGAGCGCCGCGCCGACGAAGCGTCGCGCGACGTCGAGGCGTGGCTCAAGTGCCGCTACATGCGCGAGCACCTCGGCGAGGAGTTCGGCGGCGCGGTCAGCGCGGTGACGAGCTTCGGCCTCTTCGTCCAGCTCGACGGCCTCTACGTCGAGGGGCTCGTCCACATCACCGAGCTCGGCGGCGAGTACTTCCGCTTCGACGAGGTGCGCCAGGAGCTGCGCGGCGAGCGCTCCGGGATCCGCTACGTCGTCGGCACGCGCGTTCGCGTGCAGGTGAGCCGCGTCGATCTCGACGGCCGCAAGATCGACTTCCGGCTCGTCCGCGACGACGAGGACGCCGCGAGCCTGCTGCGCGCGCGGCGCGAGAAGGCGTCCGAGCGCAACGAGGCGATGACGAGCGAGATCGTCGCGCTGAAGGAAGCCGACCGCGCGATCAAGGCGGCGGCCAAGGGCAAGGCGCGGGCGCGCAAGGGAAGCGCGGCGCGCGGCAAGTCGGCCGTTCGCAAGAGCGCGAGCGGCGGCAGCGCGCGCGGCGCAGCGCGGCGCTGACGACAGTTCGAAGACAACCGAGGGAGAGCATGACGATTCGATTCGATGGCAAGGTGGCGATCGTGACCGGCGCGGGCGGAGGGCTCGGGCGCCAGCACGCGCTCGCGCTCGCCGCCCGCGGCGCCGCGGTGGTGGTCAACGATCTCGGCGGCAACGTCGACGGCAACGGCGCAACGGCGACGGCGGCCGATGCGGTCGTCGCCGAGATCCGCAAGGCGGGCGGCAAGGCGATCGCCAACGGCGCATCGGTGACCGACTTCGCCGCGGTGCAGGCGATGGTCGGCGAGGCGCTTCGCCAATGGGGCCGCGTCGACATCCTCGTCAACAACGCCGGCATCCTGCGCGACAAGACGTTCGCAAAGATGGACCTCGCCGACTTTCGCCTCGTCATCGACGTCCACCTGATGGGCGCCGTGCATTGCACGAAGGCGGTGTGGGAGACGATGCGCGCGCAGAACTACGGCCGCATCGTCATGACGACGTCGTCGACCGGACTCTTCGGCAACTTCGGCCAGTCGAACTACGGCGCCGCCAAGATGGCGCTCGTCGGCCTCATGCAGACGCTCTCGCTCGAAGGCGCGAAGTACGGCATCCGCGTCAACTGCCTGGCGCCCACCGCGGCGACGCGGATGACCGAGAACCTGATGCCCGAAGCGGTGCTGCGCCAGCTCGAGGCGGGCGCGGTCACGCCGGGGCTGCTCGCGCTCGTCGCCGACGATGCGCCGACGCGGATGATCCTGTGCGCCGGCGCCGGGTCGTTCGAGAGCGCGCACGTCACGCTGACGCAAGGCATCCACGTCGGCAACGTCGCCGACGCGGCCGAGCAGGTCGCAGCGCATCTCGACGCGATCTCCGATCGCAGCGGCGAAACAGTGCCCGAGAGCGGCGCCGCGCAAGGCGCGCTCGAGATCGCGAAGGCGACCGCGGCGCACCGCTGACGTCGCTCGCGGCTCAGCCGCCGCGCGCGCGCAGGTGCAACGTCTCGATCAGATCGGCGGCGCGGATCGCGCCCGGCCGCTCGGGCTCGGCTGCGGCGCCGTGCTCGACGACGGCGCGGGTCGCGGCGTCGACCGCCGAGGCTTCGCTCGCCGACCAGCGGCCGCCGATCCAGCCGGCGAGGACATCGCCGGTGCCGGCGCTCGCGAGCGACGCGTTGCCGGTCGCGTTGATCCGCGCAACTGCGTCGGGCGCGGCGATCACGGTCCCCGAGCCCTTGAGGACGACGACGGCGCGGCAGCGATGCGCGAGCTCGCGCGCGGCGGCGATGCGGTCCGACTGCACCGCCGCCGCCGTGCTCGCGAGCAGCCGCGCCGCCTCGAGCGGATGCGGCGTGAGGACGGTCGCGTGACCGCGCGCTGCGCGCGCCGCGACGAGGGCGAGCAGCGAAGGATCGGCAGCGATCGCGTTGAGCGCGTCGGCGTCGAGGACGAGCCGCGGCGCGATCGAGATGAGCCGCGGCAGCGGCGCGCGCACCGCATCGCCGCCGCCGCAGCCGCAGACGACCGTCGTCGCGGCGACGACCGCGGCGTCGCCGGCCGACCAGCCGGGGCGCACCATCAGCTCAGGGCGCGCGGCGTCGAACGTCGGCCGGGCGCAATCGCCTTGTCCGTCGCGAACGATGTCGACGAAGACGCGTCCGGCACCGGCGGCGTGCGCGGCCCGTGCAGCGAGCCACGCGGCGCCCTCCATGCCGGCAGCGCCGCCGACGACGGCGACGTCGCCGAAGCTGCCCTTGTGCGCCGCGTGGCGCCGCCGCGCGACCGTGCACGACGGATCGCGCGTGCCGACGAGCCACGCGTCGGGGTCGCGATCGTCGAGCGCGACGCCGATCGGCGCGCACCAGACGCGGCCCGCATGGTCGCGGCCGGCGCTGGTGAAGAGGCCCGGCTTGGCGGCGATCAGCGTCAGCGTGTCGTCGGCGACGACGCACGAGGCGCCGAGCGCCCGGCCGCGGTCGGCGTCGAGCCCGGACGGCACGTCGACGGCGACGACGTGCGCGCCGCGCGCCGCGAGCTCGGCGATGCGCGCGATCGCATCCGCGATCTCGCC
>DASSRF010000392.1:0-4246 GCA_035701945.1 Caldimonas sp.
CGCGACCGCGTGCGCGACGGCAACGGCGGTCGTTCACCCCGCCCGACGCACCCGCCTGAGCTCGTCGAGGATCAGCAGCATCGCTCCGATCGTGATTGCGCTGTCGGCGACGTTGAACGACGGAAAGTAGTGCTGCTGCCAGTGCACCTGGATGAAGTCGACGACGTGGCCGTGAAGGAGGCGGTCGATGACGTTGCCGAGCGCGCCGCCGAGGATGAGCGCGAGCGCCCAGCCGAACATGCGCTGGCCGCCGTGCCGGCGCAGCAGCCAGACGATGAACGCCGCCGCGGCGATGCCGAGCGCGACGAAGAACCAGCGCTGCCAGCCGCTCGCGTCGTTGAGGAACGAGAACGCGGCGCCGCGGTTGTGGGCGCGCACGATGTCGAAGAACGGCGTCACCGTGCGCGCGTCGCCGAGCCGGAACGCGGCGACGATCATCGCCTTGGTGATCTGGTCGAGGACGATCACCGCGGCGGCGATGCCGAGCCACGGCGCGAGCGACGCGTTGCCGCGCGACGCCATCACGCGTGCGCGCGCGGCTCGCCGCTGCCGAACAGGTTGGCGACGCAGCGGCCGCAGATCGTCGGATGCGCAGGGTCGGCGCCGACATCGCTGCGGTAGTGCCAGCAGCGCTCGCACTTCGGCGCGCTCGCGACTGTCGCTTCGACGAAGAACTCGCCGGCGTCGACGGCGGCGGCGAGCGGCTCGACCGCTGCCTTCGACGCGATCAGGACGAAGCGCAGGTCGTCGCCGAGGGAGGCGAGGACCTCGCGAATCGCGGGGCCCGCCTTGACGGTGACTTCGGCCTGCAGCGACGAGCCGAGCTTGCCTTCGGCGCGCAGCGCCTCGATCCTGCGGTTCGACTCGGCGCGCACCGCCGCGATCTTCTGCCAGCGCTCGAGCAGTGCCGGATCGACCCACTTGCGCGCGTCGCTGTAGGTCTCGATGAAGATCGAGATCGCGCCTTTCGGAGCCAGCACCTTCCACGCCTCTTCCGCGGTGAAGCTGAGGAACGGAGCGAGCCAGCGCAGCATCGCGTGCGCGATCCGCCAGAGCGCCGTCTGCGCCGAGCGCCGCGCGTGCGACGTCGCCGCCGTCGTGTAGAGGCGGTCCTTGAGGATGTCGAGGTAGAACGCGCCGAGGTCCTCGGAGCAGAACACCTGCACCTTGGCGACGACCGGGTGGAACTCGTAGCTGCCGTAGTGGCCGCCGACGAAGACGCCGCGCGCGACGTCGAGCTCGCCGACGATCTCGGCCTGCAGCTCGGCCGTGCGCGCGAGCGCCCAGCGGTCGAGCTCGAACAGCTGCGCGTGCGGCACCGCGTCGGTCGCCGGATCGAAGTCGCTCGTGTTGGCGAGCAGGAAGCGGATCGTGTTGCGGATCCGACGGTAGGCATCGACGACGCGGGCGAGGATCTTCTCGTCGATCGCGAGGTCGCCCGAGTAGTCGGTCGACGCGCACCAGAGGCGGATGATCTCGGCGCCGAGCTTCGCGGTCGTCTCGCGCAACCCGATGAAGTTGCCGAGGCTCTTGCTCATCTTGCGGCCCTGGCCGTCGACCGTGAAGCCGTGCGTGAGGAGCCCCCGGTACGGCGCGTGGCCTTCGATCGCGCACGCGATCAGGAGCGACGAGTGGAACCAGCCGCGGTGCTGGTCGTGGCCTTCGAGGTAGAGGTCGGCCTCGGGGCGCTTGCCGTCGTCGTCGGGGTTGGTCGTGCCGGGGTGGCTGCCGCGCAGGACATGCGCGAACGTCGAGCCCGAGTCGAACCAGACGTCGAGGATGTCGTTGCTCTTCGCGTAATGCTCGGCCGAGCCGGGGCCGGTCGCGCCGAGGACGTCTTCCGCGCTCAGCCGCGACCACGCCTCGACGCCGCCCTGCTCGACGATCGCCGCGGCACGGTCGATCAGCGCCAGCGTGTCGGGATGGAGCTCGCCGGTCACCTTGTGGAGGAAGAGCGGCAGCGGCACGCCCCAGTTGCGCTGCCGGCTGATGCACCAGTCGGGCCGGTGCGCGATCATGTCGTGCAGCCGCGCGCGCCCGTTCTCCGGATAGAACGCGGTCTCTTCGATCGCCGCGAGCGCGCACGCGCGCAGCGTGTCGGGCGCCGGGTCGACGGCGAACACGCCCTTCGTCGACTCGTCCGGCTCGTCCATGCGGACGAACCATTGCGCTGCTGCGCGATAGACGACCGCGGTCTTGTGCCGCCAGCAGTGCGGATAGCTGTGGACGAGCGACGAGCTCGCGAGCAGCCGCCCGGCGTTGCGCAAGGCGTCGACGATCGCCGGGTTCGCCTTCCAGATCTGCATGCCGCCGAAGAGCGGCAGCGCGTCCTCGTAGACGCCGTTGCCCTGCACCGGGTTGAGGATCTCGTCGACCCCCATGCCGTGCGCGCGGCACGAGTTGAAGTCGTCGACGCCGTACGCCGGCGACGAGTGGACGATGCCGGTGCCCTCGTCGGCGGTCGCGTAGTCGGCGAGATAGACCGGAGCGGTGCGGTCGTAGCCGGCATCGACGGCCGCGAGCGGATGGCGGAAGCGCAGTCCTTCGAGCCGCTCGCCGGGCGCGGTCGCGACGACGCTGCCCGCGAGGCCGTAGCGGGCGAGGCACTTCTCGACGAGCGCGCTCGCGAGCACGAGGTGGCCACGCGGCGTCGCGACGAGCGCGTACTCGAGCTTCGGGTTGAGGTTGAGCGCCTGGTTGGCCGGGATCGTCCACGGCGTCGTCGTCCAGACGACGGCGAACGCGTCGCCGTCGATCCGCGGCACGCCGAACGCGGCAGCGAGCGCGGCCGGGTCGGCAGCGGCGAACGCGACGTCGATCGCCGTCGACGTGCGATCGGCGTACTCGATCTCGAACTCGGCGAGCGACGAGCCGCAGTCGAAACACCAGTAGACCGGCTTCAGCCCGCGGTAGACGTAGCCGCGCTCGATCAGGCGCTTGAGGACGCGGATCTCGCCGGCCTCGTTGCCGAAGTCCATCGTCCGGTACGGGTGCTCCCAGTCGCCGAGGACGCCGACCCGTTTGAAGTCGGCCATCTGCTGCGCGATCTGCTCGTTCGCGTAAGCGCGGCTCTTGGCCTGCACCTCGGCGCGCGGCAGGCCGCGGCCGAACGTCTTCTCGATCTGGTTCTCGATCGGCAGGCCGTGGCAGTCCCAGCCGGGCGTGTAGCGCGAATCGAAGCCGGCGAGCTGGCGCGCCTTGACGATCATGTCCTTCAGGATCTTGTTCGCGGCGTGGCCGACGTGCAGCTGGCCGTTCGCGTACGGCGGACCGTCGTGGAGGACGAAGCGCGGCCGGTCGTGGCGCGCGTCGCGCAGCCGCTGGTAGACGCCTTCTTCGCTCCACTGCCGGATCCAGCCGGGCTCGCGCTTCGGCAGGTCGCCGCGCATCGGAAACGGCGTGTCGGGAAGATTCAGCGTCGCGCGGTAGTCGGTCGCTGGCGCATCAGCCATGGCGGGTCTCGTCGGACGGCCGTCGGCCTGGTGGCGCGGCGGCGGGAGGTGAGGGATCGGCGGCGATCGCGGTGCGGTCGCTCCGGCACGGGTCGCGCCGCCACGCGGCGCTCTCGGCCGCGGTCAAATTCGGTCGCGCGTCGTCTGCCGCCCGGTCGCCGCGTGCGCCGCGGCGTCGGCGGCCAGGTGCGCGCGCGCGTCGCCGACGTCGCGGCCGATCGCGGCGGCGAGCTCGGCGAGCGAGTCGTAGCGCGCTTCGTCGCGCAGCTTGTGCAGCAGTTCCACGCGCACGAGTCTACCGTAGCCCCCTTCGGCACCGAGCGCGTCCGGCCACTCGAGGCAGTGCACTTCGAGCAGGACGCGGCCGCTGTCGTCGACGGTCGGCCGACTGCCGAGGCTGGCGACGCCGGCGAGCGGCCGTTCGCCGATGCCCTCGACGCGAACGACGAAGATGCCGCTCGCCGCCGGCTTGGGATGGCGAAACGGCACGTTGAGCGTGCGAAAGCCGTCGCCGCGCCCGGGCGCGGACTCGCCGAGCGCGCGGCCGAGGCGGGCGCCTGCGACGACGCGCCCGCTGACGCTGTACGGCCGGCCGAGCAGCGCCGCGGCGGCGGCCATGTCGCCGGCGGCGAGCGCGGCGCGCACGGCGGAGCTCGAGACGCGTTCGCCGTGGACCTCGTAGCTCATCATGCGCGCGACGTCGAAGCCGTGGCGCGTCCCGGCGGCGTCGAGCGTCGCGTAGTCGCCGGCGCGCTTCGCGCCGTAGCGGAAGTCGTCGCCGACGAGGACGTAGC
>DASSRF010000393.1:0-5165 GCA_035701945.1 Caldimonas sp.
ACAGGAGCCCGGCCGGCGCCTCGTGCGCACGGAACTATCTGATCTTCATCGCAAACGGCTCGCCGCAGCCGTCGGAGAACGGCGACGCGCAGGCGCTGCTCGCTGCCGCCGGAGGCGACGCCTCGCAGATCAGCTATCCGACGTCGGTCGTGAGCAGCAGCGACCAGAAGAACTGGGCCGACGAGTACGCGCGCTTCATGCGCGGCGTCGACGTGTCGGGCCGCGACGGCACGCAGGGAATCGTCACTCACACGGTGGCCGTGACCGGCGCGTCGAGCGACGGCAACTACCCCAACTTCATCCAGGCGATCGCCAACCAGGGCGGCGGCAGCTACCACGCGGCGAGCGACGCCGACACGCTGGTGACCGCACTGCTCCAGATCTTCTACGAGATCCAAGCCGTCAACAGCGTGTTCGCTGCGGCCAGCCTGCCGGTCTCGGTGAACGCGCGCGGCACCTACCTCAACCAGGTCTACATGGGGATGTTCCGCCCCGACGGCGACGGCAACCCGCGCTGGCGCGGCAACCTGAAGCAGTACAAGTTCGGCCTCGACGCGGTCGGCAACCTCAGCCTCGTCGACGCCAACGGCACCTCGGCGATCAGCGCATCGACCGGCTTCATCAGCCCGAGCGCGGTCTCGTTCTGGACCGACCCGAGCACGTTCTGGACGAACCAGCTGCTCGGCACGCCGCCGACCGCGGGCGACTCGCCCGACGGCGAGGTCGTCGAGAAGGGCGCCGCCGCGCAGCGGCTGCGCACGAGCTACGTGACCGACCAGACGTCGCGCGGCGTCCTCACCTGCGTCGGCTGCTCGCCCGGCACCGCGCTCGGCGGCGCCTCGACGCTCTTCAGCAGCAGCAACACCGCGATCACCGCGGCCGCGCTCGGCGTCGCGACGGCGACCGACCGCTCGACGCTGATCGACTGGGTGCGCGGCACCGACAACGCCGGCGACGAGCACGGCCCGACCACGACCCCGGCGACGACGGTCCGCCCGTCGGTGCACGGCGACGTCCTGCACTCGCGGCCGGCGGTCGTCAACTACGGCGGCACGACCGGCGTCGTCGTCTTCTACGGCGGCAACGACGGCATGCTGCACGCGATCAACGGCAACCAGACCGGCACCGGCGCCGGCAACGAGCTCTGGAGCTACATCCCCGAGGAGATGTACGGCAAGCTCAACCGCCTGCGCATCAACACGCCGAAGGTGCGGATGCCGAGCACGCCGGCGGCGATCACCGCCGCGCCGCGCGACTACTTCGTCGACGGCCCGATCGGCGTCTACCAGAAGCTGCGCGCCGACGGCAGCGTCGAGAAGGTGATCATCTACGTCGCGATGCGGCGCGGCGCGCGCGCGCTCTACGCGTTCGACGTGACGACGCCGACTTCGCCGACGCTGCTCTGGAAGAAGACCAACGCCGACCTCGGCTACCTCGGCCAGACCTGGTCGGAGCCGCGCATCGCGCGGATCCGCGGCAACACCAACCCGGTGCTCGTCTTCGGCGGCGGCTACGACGCCACCGCCGAGGACGCGACGACGCCCGGCGCGACGACGATGGGCAACGCGATCTACATCCTCGACGCCTACAGCGGCTCGCCGCTCAGGACGTTCGCGACGTCGCGCAGCGTCCCGGCCGACGTCGCGCTCATCGACAGCGACTTCGACGGCTACATCGACCGCGCCTACGCGGTCGACATCGGCGGCGGCCTGTGGCGGATCGACTTCGAGACCGCGGTGACGAACACCCCGGCGACGTGGACGATCTACCAGCTCGCCGACCTCTCGGGCGGGACGACGAGCCCGCGCAAGTTCTTCTTCGGGCCCGACGTGGTCGTCACCCGCTCGTTCGCCGCGCTGATGCTCGGCTCGGGCGACCGCGAAAAGCCGTTGCTCGACACGTCGCACGACCATTTCTTCCAGATCTTCGACCGCAGCACCGCCAAGGGCGCGCCGACGCCGACGCCGGCGGCGATCGTGTTCGGCGACCTCGCAGCGAGCGGCACGACGTCGACGACGACGGGGGCGGGCTGCTACGTCGCGCTCGCGACCGGCGAAAAGGTCGTCAACGCGGCGACTTCGATCGGCGGCTATTCGTACTTCGGCACCAACCGTCCGTCGTCGGCGGTGTCGACGCCCGACAGTGCGAGCTGCTCGGCGAACCTCGGCATCGCCAAGTCGTACGCGATGCCGCTCTTCTGCGTCACTCCGACCGGATCGACGCTCACCGGCGGCGGCCTGCCGCCGACGCCGGTGTCGGGAATCGTCACCATCGGCAGCGGCGAGAACGCGAAGAAGGTGCCGTTCATCATCGGCGCGCCGAACCCGAAGAACTCGGCGATCGAGGGCTCGCGCGTCAATCCGGCGATCCAGGTTCCGCGCAACCGGATCTACTGGTACCAGGAAGGCAGCCGCTAGGCGCGAGCGGCCGACGCCGCGCGCGTCGGCTCGCTTCGGCCAGAATCGCGCCGATGCAGCATCGGCGCGACCGCCTCGTCATCACGTGCGAGCACGCGGGCAACGACGTTCCGGAGCGCTACCGCGGCCTCTTCGTCGGTCACGAGCATTTGCTGCCGACGCACCGCGGCTGGGACCCGGGAGCGCTCACGCTCGCGCGCGAGATGGCGGCGCGCTTCGACGCGCCGCTCTACTACGAGGAGACGACGCGCCTGCTCGTCGATCTCAACCGCTCGGTCGGCAACCCCGAGCTGCACTCCGAGGCGACCCGGCACCTGAGCCTGCGCGAGCGGCGCGAGATCCTCGACGTCTACTACCACCCGCACAGGAAGCGCGTCGCAGCGGCGGTCGCGGAGATCGTCGCTGCCGGCGATTGCGTCGTCCACGTCTGCTCGCACAGCTTCACTCCGGAGCTGAACGGCCACGTCCGCACCGCCGACGTCGGCATGCTGTACGACCCCGGCCGGGCCGGCGAGGTGGCGTTCGCGACCGCGTGGATCGATGCGCTGAGGGCCGCCGATCCGACGCTGCGCTTACGGCGCAACTATCCCTACATCGGCAAGAGCGACGGCGTCGCGCAGGTGCTGCGCCGCGTCCACCCGGCCGACGCCTACGTCGGCATCGAGCTCGAGGTGAATCAGCGTTACGTCGAGGAGGGCGGTCCGGCGTGGCCGAAGATCCGCCGCACGCTCGTCGAGACGCTCGCCGTCGCGCTTCAGGTGCGCGGCGGCACCGGCCCCGACGGATAGACGACCGGCGCGACCGGCGCATCGGGATACGCCGCCGGCACCGGGATTCCCGCCGGCGCGCGGGTCGCGGCCGGGGCGGTCGCGGGCGCCGGAGCACCCGCAGGCATCGGCGCGTGCGAGATGCGCGCGCGGCCAGCCGTCCAGACGAGGACGACCGCGTCGCCCGGCGCGAACGCCTCGTTGCCGAGCTGCTGCACGACCGAGCGCCGCTCGCCGTTGCGCAGCTGGACGACGATCTCGGCGCCGTTTCTCTGCGTCGCGCCGCGCTCCATCGCGTTGCCGACGACGCCGCCGAGGATCGCGCCTGCGACGCTGCCGATGAACGCCTCGGGAGAGCCGCCGTGCCCGATCGTCGAGCCGGCGACGCCGCCGGCGACCGCGCCCGCGGTCGCGCCGAGCCCGCTCTGGCTGCCGTCGATCGTGACCGGGCGGACCGAGAGGACGGTCGCGTCGTAGACGTACGACGCGCGCTGCGCCTCGTAGGGGTGGATGACGTCGGGGCTCGACGTCGCGCACGCGGTCAACGCGGCGGCGGACAGTGCGGTCAGCAGCTTTCTCATGGCCTTGCCCGGTGGGGACGATGCACCGCCAACGCGCGGCGCTCGCCAGCAGTGGACCACACCCGGACAGGCGGCGCGCCCGCGCTCGCGAAATCCCAGGCAAAGAACTGTGAAGGCGGCGTCGGCGCGTGACCGACTGCGCGCTCAGCCGTGCAGGCGGCTCGAGCGCGGCACGCTCGCGAGCAGGAACTCCATCTGGTCGGCGAGGATGCGCCGGCCGCGCAGGATCATGTCCTCGTGCAGGCTCGGCACGTACGGCAGGTAGTGCAGCGCCATCCGCGCTTCCTCGGGCAGGCGGTTGCCCTTGCGGCCGTTGCACGCCCGGCACGCGGTGATGCAGTTCATCCAGCTGTCGTCGCCGCCGCGCGAGGTCGGCACGATGTGCTCGCGCGTCAGCTCGTCGACGTGAAAGCGCCCGATGCAGTAAGCGCAGACCTGGCGATCGCGCGCGAACAGCTTCGGGTTGCTGAGCGCCGGCGAACGACGCCACGCCCGGCTCGGCACCGACCCCTTGACCGCGATGATCGGATGGACCTCGATCCGCGACTGCAGACCCGTCCGCCGCTGCGTGCCGCCGCGCAGCACGTGGAAGGCGTTGCCGAGCGTCCAGGCGACGCCGTCGCTGGCGTAGAGGACCGCCGCCTCCTTCGTCGAGATCCAGGCCTGCGGGCGGCCCGACATGTCGAGCTGCAGAACTTCCATCATCAAACGCCAAGCGTAATGCATGGCGATGCGCTGCTCAAGGCAGAGGCATCGCGGCACGACGCGCCGGCGCGACGTCGTGCACGCCGCGCTCGCGGCTGCGGCGCCGTTTCGTTCGCGGGTGTTACCGCGGATACAGGCCGCGACGCCGTGCCAGGAGCCGGGTCAGGCCGAGCAGCGCGCCGATGTTCGGCGCGTCGATGCCGACGCGCGCTGCGATCTCGTGGACCGCGGTGACGAGCGCGTCGAGCTCGATCGCCCGGCCAGCCTCGACGTCCTGCAGCATCGAGGTCTTGAAGCCACCGAGCTCGCGCGTCAGCGCGAGCCGCTCGTCGCCGAGCTGCGCGATCGGACACCCGATCTGGGCGCCGATCGCCGCGGCCTCCGCCATGCACCGCAGCAGGAACGCGCGCACCTGGGGGTCGTCGAGGATCGCGTCGGTCAGCGCGCCGGTGAGCGCGGAGACCGGGTTCATCGTCATGTTGCCCCAGAGCTTGTACCAGACGTCCTTGCGAACGTCGTCGCTCGCCTCGGCGCGAAAGCCGGCGCTCGCGAGCGCGCCGCAGACCGCGGCGACGCGCGGCGACTTGCCGCCCGCGGGCTCGCCGACGATCAGCCGCTCGCCGACGCCGTGGCGCACGCGTCCGGGCGCTGGCGACGACGCCGTCAGGTGAACGACGCAGCCGAGCACGCGCGCG
>DASSRF010000394.1:0-18275 GCA_035701945.1 Caldimonas sp.
GCGCGAGCACCGACGGCATCGCGCCCGGCGCGCAGCTCGCTGCGCCGACGACGCTCGGTGCAGCGCCCGCGCAAGCGCCCGCCGCAGCGCCGGTCGCCGTCGAGTGGTGGCGCGGCTTCGACGATCCGGTGCTCGACGACCTCGTCGCGCGCGCGACCGCGGGCAACCCGAGCCTGCGCGTCGCCGCCGCGCGCACCGCGCGTGCCTCGGCCAACGTCGCTGCCGCCGACGCGGCGCGCGCGCCGCTCGTCACCGGCTCGGTCGACGCGACGCGCCAGCGCTTCAGCGAGAACAGCCTCTATCCGCCGCCGCTCGCCGGCTCGGTGCAGAACACCGCGACCGCGCAGCTGAACGGCTCGTGGGAGCTCGACCTGTTCGGTCGCAACCGCGCCCAGCTCGAAGCCGCGATCGGAAGCGAGCGCGCCGCCGTCGCCGACGCCGACGCGGCGCGCGTCCTGCTCGCCGTCAACGTCGCGCGCAGCTACGTCCAGCTCGCGCGCCTGCTCGAGCAGCGCGCCGTGCTCGAGCGCGTCCTCGCGCAGCGCGACGAGGTGTTCTCGCTGACCCGGCAGCGCGTCACCGCCGGCCTCGACACCAACGTCGAGCTGCGCCAGAGCGAAGGCTTCCTGCCGGAGACGCGGCAGCAGATCGAGGCGACCGACGAGCAGATCGCGCTCGCGCGGCACGCGATCGCGGCGCTCCTCGCCGAGCCGCCGCAGCGCTTCGAGACGCTCGCGCCGAAGCTCTCGACGCTGCACCCGATCGCGATCCCCGAGGTCGTCCCCGCCGACCTCGTCGGCCGCCGTGCCGACGTCGTCGCCGCGCGCTGGCGCGTCGAGGCGGCGGCAGGCGACGTCGCCGCGCAGCGCGCGCAGTTCTATCCGAACGTCAACCTCACCGCGTTCGTCGGCCTGTCGACGCTCGGCCTCGACCGCCTGATCGATGCCGGCAGCCTGCAGTACGGCGTCGGCCCGGCGATTCGCCTGCCGATCTTCGACGCCGGGCGCCTGCGCGCAGGACTGCGCGGTCGCACCGCCGATCTCGACGCCGCGGTCGAGACGTACAACGCGACGCTCGTCGATGCGATCCGCGACGTCGCCGACCAGATCAGCTCGACGCGCTCGGTCGTGCGCCAGCAGCGCGAGCAGGACGCGGCGCTGGCGTCGGCCGAAGCGGCGTACGACCTCGCGACGCAACGCTACCGCGCCGGCCTCGGCAGCTACCTGACGGTGCTGAACGCCGAGACCAACGTCATCGCGCAGCGCCGCCTGACGACCGACCTGCGCGCCCGCGCGATCGACTCGCAGATGCTGCTCGTGCGCGCGCTCGGCGGCGGTTACGCCGCGGGCGACGACGCGCGCGCCCTGGCGAGCGCGGGGCTGCCGCGCTGACGCATCTCGCGTCGCTGCAGCAGCTGCGCCGGCAGAATCGCTTTCCCGGAGAACTTTCGATGAGCCTTGCAGAACAAGAGCAACAGACCTCGCTCCCGGCGAACGCGCCCGACCGGCGCGCGACCGCGCCCGACCGGCGCGGCATCAAGCGCGCGGCCGCCGACGCTGCTGCGGCCGACGACGCGGAGCCCGCGTTCGACGATCGCGCCGCCGAGCCGGCAGCGCTCGCGCCGAAGCCGCGCTCGAAGCGCAAGCTCGCGCTCGGCATCGTCGCGCTCGCCGTTCTCCTTGGCGGCCTCGCCTACGGCGTCTACTGGTGGCTCGTCCTCGCCCACTACGAGAGCACCGACAACGCGTACGTGCAGGGCAACGTCGTCCAGCTGACGCCGCAGATCGCGGGCACCGTGATCGCGATCTATGCCGACGACACCGACTTCGTGAAGGCGGGGCAGCCGCTCGTCAGGCTCGACCCGGCCGACGCGCAGGTCGCGCTCGACCAGGCCGAGGCGCAGCTCGCGCAGGCCGTTCGCGAGGTGCGGACGACCTACGTCAACAACGGCGCGCTGCGCGCGCAGGTCGCCGCGCGCGAGGCCGACCTCGCGCGGGCGCGAAGCGACGTCCAGCGCGCGCAGGACGACGTCAACCGGCGGGCGCCGCTGGTGCGCACCGGCGCCGTCGGCCAGGAAGAGTTCAACCACGCCAACGCGCAGCTCGCGGCGGCGAAGTCGGCCGAGGCTGCGGCGGCGTCGGCGATCGAGGCGGCGCGCGAGCAGCTCGCGTCGAACCAGTCGCTCACCGAGAACGTCTCGGTCGAGCAGCACCCGAACGTGCTGCGCGCCGCAGCGCGCGTCCGCGAGGCGTTCCTGGCGCTGCGCCGCACCGAGCTCGTCGCGCCGGTCGACGGCTACGTCGCGCGCCGCAGCGTCCAGCTCGGCCAGCGCGTCCAGGCCGGCGCGCCGCTGCTCTCGGTCGTCGCGCTCGACGACGTCTGGGTCGACGCCAACTTCAAGGAAAGCCAGCTGCGCAGCATCCGGATCGGCCAGCCCGCCGAGCTCGAGGCCGACGTCTACGGCAAGAAGGTGACGTACCACGGCACGATCGAAGGCCTCGGCGCCGGCACCGGCGCGGCGTTCGCGCTGCTGCCGGCGCAGAACGCGACCGGCAACTGGATCAAGATCGTGCAGCGCGTTCCGGTCCGGATCGCGCTCGACGCGAAAGAGGTGCACGAGCATCCGCTGCGCATCGGCCTGTCGATGGATGCGAAGGTCGACGTCGCCGACACGAGCGGCCGCGTCCTCGCTGCCGCGACCGAGCGGCCGGCGCGCGCGCAGACGAGCGTCTTCGACCGCGGCAACGAGCAGGCCGACGCCGAGGTGCAGAAGATCATCGCCGCCAACCTCGGCCGCCGGGTCGGCGAAGCGCGTCCGGCCGCGCCCGCGACCGCGCGCAGCGCGGCGCCGGCGATCGCCCGCACCGCATCGACCGCCGGTCGCTGATGGCCACCGCCAGCATCGCGGCGCCGGCACGGCGCGGGGCGCCTGTCGCCGCGCCGGCAGCGCCCGAGTCCGGGCCGCTGCACGGCGCCGAGCTCGTCCTCGGAACGATCGCGCTCTCGCTCGCGACGTTCATGAACGTGCTCGACTCGTCGATCGCGAACGTCTCGATCCCCGCGATCGCCGGCGACCTCGGAGTGAGCCCTTCGCAGGGCACCTGGGTGATCACGTCGTTCGCGGTCGCCAACGCGATCTCGGTGCCGCTCACCGGCTTCCTGACCAAGCGCTTCGGCGAGGTGCGCCTGTTCGTCGCCAGCATCCTGCTCTTCGTCGTCGCGTCGTGGCTGTGCGGGCTGGCGCCCAACATCGGCGCGCTGATCGCGTTTCGCGTCCTGCAGGGCTTCGTCGCCGGGCCGATGATCCCGCTCTCGCAGACGCTGCTGCTCTCGAGCTATCCGCGCGCCAAGGCCGGCAGCGCGATGGCGATGTGGGCGATGACCGTGCTCGTGGCGCCGGTCGCCGGTCCGCTGCTCGGCGGCTGGATCACCGACAACATCTCGTGGCCGTGGATCTTCTACATCAACATCCCGGTCGGCGTCGTCGCCGCGCTCGTCACGTGGTCGATCTACCGCAAGCGCGACGCCGGGCCGCGCAAGGGCCCGTTCGACGCGATCGGCCTCGCGCTCCTCGTCGTCTGGATCGGCGCGCTGCAGATCATGGTCGACAAGGGCAAGGAGCTCGACTGGTTCGGCTCGACGCAGATCGTCGTCCTCGCGCTCGTCGCCGCGATCGGCTTCGCGTTCTTCCTCGCCTGGGAGCTCACCGAGGAGCACCCGATCGTCGACCTGCGTCTGTTCGCGCGGCGCAACTTCCTGATGGGAACGCTCGCGCTCTCGGTCGCGTACGGCCTTTTCTTCGGCAACGTCGTGCTGCTGCCGCTCTGGCTGCAGCAGTACATGGGCTACACCGCGACGTGGGCGGGGCTCGCGACGGCGCCGGTCGGCATCCTTGCGATCGTGATCTCGCCGTGGGTCGGCAAGAACGTCGCGAAGATCGATCCGCGCAAGCTCACGACGGTCGCGTTCCTCGGCTTCGCCGGCGTGCTGCTGCTGCGCTCGCACTTCAACGTCCAGGCCGACTTCCGCACGATCCTGATCCCGACCGTGCTGCAGGGCGCGGCGATGGCGTTCTTCTTCATCCCGCTGCAGGCGATCATCTTCTCCGGGCTGACGCCCGAGCGGATGCCGGCGGCGGCGGGCCTCAGCAACTTCGTTCGCATCACCGCGGGCGCGATCGGCACGTCGATCTTCACGACGGCGTGGGAGAACCGCGCGGCGTTGCACCACGCCGAGCTCGCCGAGCGCATCACGAACGCGAACGACGCGGCGACCGCGACGCTCGGCCAGCTCGGCGCCGCCGGGCTCGACCCGGCACAGGCGCTGGCGATGGTCAACCGCATGGTCGACCAGCAGGCGTTCACGCTCGCGGTCGACGACCTGTTCTTCCTCTCGGGGATGCTGTTCCTGCTGCTGCTCGCCTTCGTCTGGGCGACCAAGCCGGCGAAGAACGCGGCGGTCGACGCCGCCGGCGCGCACTGACGCTGACGCGCGGGCGCGTCGCGTCAGAGGACGAGCCGCGCTGCGTAGCCGGTCATCTCGAGGTAGCCGCGGCCGACGCGTCGGCCGGCGCCGTCGAGCAGGAGCGAGAGGCCTTCCCAGTAGATCGTTCCCGTGCTGGCGCGGCTGTCGAGCTCCTGGTCGTCCTGCAGCGCGCGCACGGTGAACTCGCCGACCGGCGTCGCGACCTGCCACTCGACCGGATAGCGCGTCGCGGTCGCCGCGCTCGTCCACGTCCGCTTCGGCGTGAAGACGACCTCGCCATCGGCGAAGTCGCGCACCGCGCCGCCGCGCGGCCGGTGGCTGCCGCCGCTCCAGAGCGTGCTGCCGTCGGGCCGCCGGATGCGAAACGCCATCAGGGCGGCGCCGTCGTCGAGGTTCATCCCGATCCAGTCCCAGCCCGCCGCCTGCGGATCGAGGTAGGCGTCGCTCCATTCGTGGTCGAGCCAGGCGCGGCCCTCGACTTCGAACGTGCGGCCGTCGAGCGAGAGGCTGCCGTGCGCAGCGAGCTGCGGCTCGCTGTAGTAGCGGCTGAACTGCTCGCTGCGCGGCCCCTTGCGCGACGTTCCTCGATCGCCTTGCAGGAGCACCGGCTGCGTCGCGTCGAGCGCGAGGTCGAACGCGAACCCGGCAGCGTCGCCGATCGCGCGCGTGCGGTAGCGGCTCGCGCCTCCGGCGCCGCTGCGGTCGAGCCGCCACTCGCCGATCGCGACCGCGGTGTCGTCGACGCTCGCCTCGGCGATGCCGAATCCCGCGCGCGCGATGCGCTGGTCGTGGCGGAGCTTCTTCTGCGCGAGGTCGGTGACCGCGGCGTGCGCGAACAGCAGCTGGCGCGCGGCGAAGCGGCTCGCCTCGGCGCCGTGCAGCGGCGTCGGCACGCGAAAGAACGTGATCTGGAATCCGCACGTGCGCTCGCGCGCGTCGAGCGCGCCGGTGACGTACCACCATTCGGTGCGCGACTCGGGATGCGCACCGAAGTCGCGTGGAAAGCCGAGCGCCGTCGCCGGCCGCTCGGCGGCGAGCAAGGTGCCGGGCGCGGCGGCGAGCGCTCCGAGCAGCGAGCGGCGCGAAAGCATCCGCAAGGATGACACGCTCGCGATGTCGGCGCTGCGTGTCTCGCCGAGCCCCGGGGAACGCCGCTTGAACGGCGCCATCGTTTCCACTAGGCTGGTTCGTGCCACCGTCGCGCATTCGCGCACGAACAACCTAGAAGGAACTCCGATGAACCGCCCGACCTTCCGCGCTCCCGTCGTCATCGCCTGCGGCGCTGCCGCGGTGCTCGCCGCATGCACCGCCATGTCGTCGATGACGGGCGGCGGCACCGGGATGAGCTTCTTCGTCTCGAGCACCGGCTCGGGCAAGGGCGGCGATCTCGGCGGGCTCGCCGGTGCCGACCGCCTGTGCACGTCGCTCGCGACCGCCGCCGGCGCCGGCAACCGCGTCTGGCGCGCGTACCTGAGCGCGCAGGCGGGGCCGGGCGGCCCGGCGGTGAACGCGCGCGATCGCATCGGCAGCGGACCCTGGCGCAACGCCAAGGGCGTCGTCATCGCCAACAACGTGGCCGAGCTGCACGGGCCGAACAACAACCTCAACAAGCAGACGGCGCTGACCGAGCGCGGCGACGTCGTCAACGGCCGCGGCGACAACCCGAACATGCACGACATCCTGACCGGCTCGCAGCCCGACGGCACCGCGATCGCCGGCAACGTCGACACGACGTGCGGCAACTGGACCAAGAGCGGCGAGGGCGCGGCGATGGTCGGCCACAGCGACCGCACCGGGCTCGACGAGAGCGCGCCGGCGAAGTCGTGGAACTCGTCGCACCAGTCGCGCGGCTGCAGCCTCGAGGCGCTGAAGTCGACCGGCGGCGACGCACGCATCTACTGCTTCGCCGCGAACTGACGAAGGCCGGCCCGCCGGGCTTCGTCATCCCGAGCGCAGCGAAGGATCTTTTCGCCTCGCCAAGATGCCGCTCTTCTCGAGCCTGGTCATCGACCACGACGCCGGCGAGCGCCACATCGCGCGCCTGCGCCTGAACCGCCCCGAGCGGCTGAACGCGATCGACAGCGCGATGCCCGGCGAGATCCGCGCCGCGGTCGAGTGGGCCGAGGCGAACGACGACGTCCACGTCATCGTCGTCGAAGGCGCCGGGCGCGCGTTCTGCGCCGGCTACGACCTGCACGTCCTCGCCGAGGAGAGGCGCTCGGCGTCGCTCGACCATCCGCTGCAGCAGGAACGTCAGCCGTGGGATCCCATGGTCGACTACGCGGTCATGAAGCGCTACACCGAGGACTTCATGGCGCTCTGGCGGGCGCGCAAGCCGACGATCGCCAAGGTGCACGGCTACGCGGTCGCCGGCGGCAGCGACATCGCGCTCTCGTGCGACCTCCTCGTCATCGCCGACGACGCGAAGATCGGCTACATGCCGACGCGCGTCTGGGGCTGCCCGACGACGGCGATGTGGACGTTTCGGCTCGGGCCCGCGCGCGCCAAGCAGCTGATGTTCACCGGCGACGTCATCACCGGCGCGCAGGCCGCCGACTGGGGCCTCGCCAACCTCGCCGTTCCCGCCGCCGAGCTCGACGCCGCGACCGATGCGCTCGCGCGCCGCATCGCCGGCGTGCCGCGGTCGCACCTCGCGATGCACAAGCTCGTCGTCAACCAGGCGATGCTGACGGCGGGGCTCGAGCAGGCGCAGACGCTCGCGACGGTGTTCGACGGCATCACCCGCCACAACCCCGAAGGCGTCTGGTTTCGCCGCCAGGCGCAGCTCGACGGCTTCAAGTCCGCGGTCGAGTGGCGCGACAGCGGCCGGCCGATTCCCGAGGCCGACGAAGCGCGCGAGCGGATCGCCGCGCTCGAGCGTCGCCTCGCCGAGCGCGGCGGCGCATCCTGACCGTCGCGCTCGCAGTGCAGCCTCGGCGCGCTCCGCGGCTCAATCGCTCTCGAGCGTGACGGCGACGCCGGCGCGCACCGTGTTGTGGATCTCGGCGACCGCGTCGGTCTCGCGCAGCAGCGCGGCGATCCGCTCGGGCGGCGCCGACGACGTCACCTTGGCGCGGTAGCGGATGTCGGATGCCGCCAGGCCGATCCCTTCGAAGCGCGCGCTCGCACGCACCTCGACGGCGTCGAGCGCGATGCCGAGCCGGGCTGCCTCGCGATAGAGGTCGTTGCAGTAGCACGTCGCGAGCGCGAGCATGAGGAGCTCGCCGCCGTTCACCGCCGAGCCTCCCGAGGCCTTCGCCGGCAGCGCGAGCACGCGCTCGTTGCCGTCGGTCGCGACGACCGCCTCGTGGCGCGACGGCGCGTTGCGAACGAGCGCCGAGATCTCCATCACTGCGCCCGACGCTCGATCGGCTCGACGAGGTGCGCACGATCGGCGCGCGGCGGGTACGGCTCGGGCCAGAACTCGACCAGGCGCTCGATCGTGCCGTCCCTGCACGCGAAGAACGAGATCGCCTTGGCGTGCTGGACGCCGTCGCTGACGTCGACCTCGGAAACGGCGTCGGTCGCGTCGCCGAACACGCGAACGACCGTGAACCGCCACCGCCCGTGCGCGACGTACTCGCGGTTCATCCGCGCGAAGCGCTCGGCGCCGCGGATGCGCTCGTTCGACTGCGGCCATTCGAGGACGAACCCAGGCGCCAGGACCGCGGCGACCGCATCGAAGTCGTTGGTCGCCATCAGGCGCCAGAACTCGCGCACGACGTCGACGGCAGAAAGGCGAGCCATCTAGCGCTTTCGCGCGCCGGCCGCTGCCGCCGGCAGCCAGGCGCCGATCGCGGCGAGCGCAGCGTCGGCGTCGATCCGCGCCGCTTCGCGGCTGACGTCGGCGGGAACCCATTCGGGAAACGGGACGTGCTGCGCGACGTGGTGCCCGGCCGCGGTGTGCTCGTTGCGGACCTGCGCGATCCGCTCCGGCGCGAAGCGGTCGGCGATCCGCACGAGCGCCGGCCAGAGCCTGCGGTGGACGAGCGTGACCTTGCCGTCGACGAGACGGCACGACAGGACGTCGGGCGACGTGCTCGCGCGCTCGAGGACGGCGTAGATCGCGTTCGCCTTCGGATGCGACCACCAGTTGCCGACGATCGTCTCGCCGGCGATCGCGTCGATCAGGCGCGGCGCGGCGCCGCGCGCCGACGCCAGGACGACGCCGTGCGTCTCGACGAACGCGAGCGCGCGCGCGACCTCGGCGTCGCGTGTCGGCGGCGTCGAGTCGCGTGCGGGCGAAGCGGCAGCGGCCATCGCTTCAGCCGAGGGCGTCGAAGTGGGGATTGAAGGCGACCTCCCAGAGATGGCCGTCCGGGTCCTGGAAGTAGCCCGCGTAGCCGCCGTAGAACGTCGCGTGCGCCGGCTTGACGATCGCAGCCCCGGCGCGCTCCGCCTCGCGCATCACGGCGTCGACCTCGCCCGCCGAGCCGACGTTGTGCGCGAGCGAGAGCTCGAGCGCGCTCGTCGCCGCGAGCGGCAGCCCGCTGTCGGCGGCGAGGCTCTTGCGCGGCCAGAGCGCGAGCTTGAGGCCGCCTTCGAGCCGGAAGAACGCGACCGCGCCGTTCTCGATCTCGCTGCCGACGACGCCGCTCGTCGCGAAGCCGAGGCCGTCGCGGTAGAACGCGACCGCGCGCTCGAGGTCGTCGACGCCGAGCGTCAGCAGCGTGATGCGCGGTCGCATTCGCGGTCCGATCGCGGCCGTCGCTAGCGCACGAGGATCTGCCAGGCGACCATCGCCTGCGCGACGAAGCCGACCACGAACGCGAGCGTGCGGACCCACGGCACGCCGAACGTGTACGCGGCCGCGTGGACCAGGCGCGCCCAGAAGTAGACGACCGCCGCCGTCGCGACCGTGCCGCCCGAGATGCCGACCGCGTTGGCGACGAGGACGAGCGCGGCGAAGACGACGAGGTTCTCGACCGCGTTGTCGTGCGCGCGCATCAGGCGCACCGCCCACGGCGACTGCGGCTTCGGGTTGGCGGGGTAGCCGACCGCATCCAGGAGGCCTCGCGTCGCGACGCGGTCGAGGATGTACGGCACCCAGAGCAGCCCTGTCAGCGCGGTGACGAGGGTCAGGTACAGCAGCTCGGTCTTCATCGTCGTTTCCTCCCGTGGTGTTGAAGGTCACCCCCGCGATCGACCGTCGAAGTGCGTGACCTTGATCTTCTCGAGATCGATCCCTTCGAGGCAGCGCACGTTCACCGCCGCGATCGCGTTGCCTTTCGCGTCGGTGCCGTCGGCGTACGCATGGATCCCGCACGTCGGGCAGAAGCGGTGGCGGATGACGTGCCTGTTGAACTGGTAGACGCGCGACGCGCTCTCCGGCGTCGCGAGCTCGAGCGAAGCGCGGGGAACGAACCAGAGCAACGATCCCTTGCGCTGGCAGATCGAGCAGTTGCACGCCAGCACGCTCTCGATCTCGCCCTCGACCTCGTAGGCGACGGCGCCGCAGTGGCAGCTTCCCCGGTAGCGCATCGGCGCTCGTGCCCTCACTGCGGCGCGCGGCCGTAGAAGATCGCCTGGATGCGACCGCCGCGGATGCGCACCGTCGCGACGAGATTGCCGGCGCCGCGCTCGTACACCCAGTCTTCGCTGAGCACGCACGGCACCGAGAGCCCGGCGATCGGATCGGGGACGAGATACGGCGTTCCGGTGTAGAAGACCGGCGCGCAGTAGCTGTCGCGCAGCGACGGCGCGCCGCACTTGTAGGCGAGGGCGAGGCGCGAGTCGCCTTCGGCGGCGATGCCGTTCTCGCAGCGCAGCGACTCGGCGAGCGCGGGCCGGTGCAGCGAGCCGAGCAACGCAGCGACTGCGAACAGGAGGTGGGCGCGCATGACGATCCCTGTCGTGGCGCCCGTCAGCATACGCCGGCGCGGCGCGGCGCGTGCAGCGCCGGTCGGGTCGATGCGATGGAGGTTCATGGGGCCCGGCTCCGCGTTCGTGGCGGCCGTGGCGGGTAGCGCCACCACGCCCAGGCGACGACGAGCGCGAACAGCGTGTACGCGAGCACGAAGACCCAGGGTGGCGCGTCGTAGAAGACGATCCGCTGCAGCCAGTGCTCGATGAAGCTCTGTTCGTAGCCGGGCGAGCCGCCCTGCGTCCTCAGCCACGACTCGAGCGTCGTCAGCGGGCACGCCTCGCCGAGCCACGCCTGGACGACGACGATCGCGATGGCGGCGAGGTGGGCGCTGCGGAACCAGACGTTGGCGGCGAGCCGCCAGCCGCGCACGCTGCCGGCCACGATGAACGCCAGCCCGCCGACGATGAAGACGACGACCGCGAAGTGGACGACGAGAACGGCGTCGGCGAACGCGAGCGCGCTGGAAGAAGCCATCGAGGAAGCCTGCCGTGCCTTCGGGCGACGACGATCCCGTCGGTCTCGGTCGGAACGCTGCGAGCGCCGTCGCTACCCGTCGGACGGGTTCTCGTACGACGCGACCGCGGGCTCGCCCTTCAGGCCGAGGCGCCGCTTCGCGGTTTCCCGGGCGCCGACCGCCGGGACGTGCGCGCCCGCGACCGCGAGGCCGAACCTCGGCATGTTGCCGTAGACGCACTCGAACTGGCCGGCCGGAACGACGTACGTCTCGTGCCAGATGCCGACGCTGCCGCGGGCGCCGACCGCGCGGTTGAAGCGCCTCCAGGATTCGAGGTGGCTTGCCGACGGGTCGCGCGCGAACCGCTCGAGCTGCTCGAACGACCTCCAGTACTGGACGATCGCGGCGCCGCGCCAGTAGACGAACGGGTGCGCGTGCAGCAGACCGCGCTCGCGCTCGGCCTCGAGCTGCTTCAGCATGCGCGGCATCGCCGAGGCGACCGGCAGCCACTTGTGCAGCGCCCACAGCCTGTTGATGCGCATGCCGATGATGAAGACGACGAACGTGCCGTCGAGCTGGGCGGTGTAGCGGCCGCGGAAGATGGGCGTCGGCATCTCGAGCCCCGATCGCGCCGCAGCGCTCAGTCGTCGGCGACGATCTCGCCGACGACGTTGTCGACGACGACCGGGGTCTCGAAGTAGACGACCGTCGGGTCGCAGCCGTACTTCTCGCGAACGAACGCGCGCCAGGCCGGCGTGTACATCGCCTCGGCGTCGGCGCGCGACTTCCAGAGATAGACGCCGCCCGCCGTCGACCCGTCGTCCGCGAGGAGGTAGCACTTGCGGACGAGACCGGCGACGTCACGGTACTTCGGCGCGGTGACGACAAAGATGCTGCGCGCCTCGTCGCGCGTCAGCGGCTTGGGCAGGCGGAACGTCGTGATGGTCGTGATCATGGGATCGCTTTCCAGGTGGATCGGATGGGGACGATTTGCGAAGGTCAGTACGGCGTGCCGTCCTTGTGCGCGAACACCCAGCCGCCGTCGACCGACTTCGCGCACAGGTCGTCGTCCGCATAGGTCGCGCTGTCGCCCGGCGTGCGGTCGCCGATCTCGAGATAGAGCACGTCTTCCTGGCTGCGGTTCACGAGGCGGTGCGCGTTGCCGCTGCCCGCCTTGAACCCGGCGCACATCCCGGGTCCCAGCTCGGTGAAGCCTTCGTCGGTGTGCAGCGTCGGCCGGCCCTCCAGGATGTAGACGAGCTCGTCCTGCTTCGAGTGCGCGTGGCGCAGCGACGACACCGCACCCGGCAGCAGCCGCGTCAGGTTGACGCCGAAGTTCGCGAGTCCGAACACGTCGCCGAGCGGTCGCTTCAGCCGGCCTTCCATGCGCGACGCGAACGGCTCGGGATAGTTCGACCGCCTGGCGCGCAGCGGCACGTCGGCGGCGGCAATGGCGACGGGGCGAGAGCTCAAGTGCGACTCCTGTTGCGGCGGGAAGGCGCCATCGCGGCCGCCGAAGGCGGCGGCGTGAACCTCATTCTCCCGCGCGATCCGCGGCCACGATCGCCGCGTACTCGACGGCCCAGTAGTGCTGCCAGGCGTGGTAGCGCAGCCCGCTGCACAGGCCTTCGGTGAGCGAGCGCAGCTCGCTCTCGCTCGGGAAGTTCTTCAGCACGCGATGCGTCGTGCCGTCCTGCAAGGTTCGAAGCTGGTACGTGTTGCCTTCGCCGTCGCGCTCGGCGATCGGCGTGCTGCTGCCTTCGACGAAGCGGTTGTCGAGCAGGACGACCCTGGCGCCGGGCTCGAGCCGGGCGTGCAGGCCGCGCAGGAATTCGCGCACGCGCGACTTCGGGACGTGCGAATGCCAGAAGCCCGCGAACGCCGCCGAGAAGCTGCGGCCGAGCGCGGGGAGCGCGTAGGCGTCGCCGATCACGAACTCGACCTTTCCCGGCGCAACGCGCTCTTTCGCGATCTCGATCGTCTCGCGAGCGGAATCGATCGCGACGACGCCATCGGCGACCGGCGCGATGAACTGCGTCCAGTGGCCGGTCCCGCACGCGATCTCGAGCACCGTGCGGCCGCGGAAGACTCCCGGGAGCCAACGCTCGATCAGGCGCAGATCGGCCTGCCGCTCGGGCTTTGCATAGACGCTGTCGTACTCAGGCGCCCGCTCGGCGTAGTAGCGCTGCATGCGATCTCCCGGTCGCAAGGATAGGCCCTGACGCCGATCGGCTCACGCCGACGCGCACTTGCGCACCGTCTCGAGCGTTCGCGTCGTGATCTCGGTGCCGAACGTCCGCTCGAGGAGGGTCATGAAGACCGGCCCCCTGGGACCCGGCAGGTACGCGGAAAGCACCTCGGTGCCCGAGCAGCGCAGGATCGTCGCGCCGTCGCGCTCGATCGGCAGCGCGACCGCGGGCGGTGCCCGGCTGCGCAAGAAGGTGACGACGCGCTTCGCGTCCGGCGGCAGAGCGAACTCCGCGAACGGCTCGGCGTCGAGAAAGCGCCGCAGCGCGTCGGCCGATCGCACGATGGCGAGAAAGCTGTGGCCGAGGCCCGACTGCATCGCCTGCTCGGCGCGGCGCTCGAGCGCCGGCGGCGACGCGGAACGGGCGTCGAAGGCGACGTTGCCGCTCGACAGCAGCGTGCGCACGTTGGCGAAGCCGGCCGCCTCGAAGCATGCCTTCAGCGCCGGCATGCTCGCGTTCACCGGGCTGACGCCGCGGAGGAAGGCGACGTAGCGCGGCATCGAGCGTTGTCGTCGACGGCGAGAGCGGATCAGGGCTCGGCGCGTTGAAACAGGAACCGCGTCGAGATCAAGCGCTCGAGCGTGCCGTCCGCCAATGCCTCCATCTTCGCGAGCACCGCTTGGCGGGCTTGCGGTGCGAGGCCGGCGATGGGCCAGTCCGGATCCATCGTCAGGTAGTCGACGCCGTAGGCGACCGGCACGAGGTCTTCGTCGCGTTGCTCGAAGAGCGGCCGAAAGCCGTGCCGGCTCGAAGCGCTCGCCAGCTCCGCCCGGGTCTTCGCGACCGGAACGGGGAATGCGGGTGGCGTCGGCGGCGGCAGCCCGGCGTCGCGGCACGCCGTTTCGGCGACCGTTTTCCAGCCTGTCATGCACGCGAGGCCTGCGGTGTCTTCCCAGTGGTGCCACCAGAGATTGAAGGCGAGGTGTCCGCGCGGCGCGATGACCTCCGCCAGCGTCGCGAACGCCGGCTCGAGGTCGAGGAAGTGCATCGACGCCGACGCGATCGCTGCGCGTGCGCGCAGCCCGCGCTCCGCGGCGCCGTCGAGCCCCATGGCGAGGAATCGCGCAGGTCGGCCGGCGAGATGCCGGCGAGCGAGGCCGAGCATCGCTTCCGAAGGCTCGACGAGGATCGCCTCGCACTGCGGGAAGCGGCGCAGCAGGTGCTCCGACGTCAGGCCCGAGCCGGCGCCGATGTCGAGCACCGGCCCGCGCAGGTCGGCGGGCAGCAGCTCGACGAGCCGGCGCGACAGCAACGGAAAGATCGGCCAGCGCCGGGCGATGCGGTCGTACGCGGGCGCACGTGCCTCCCAGACGCGAACCTTGGCCGGGTCGGGTCGCATCCCGGCGATCAGGCGGCGCGGCCGCCGCGTGCCGGCGCGAGCCACGCTTGCGCATGCGCAGCGAAGAGCGATATCGCGCACGCCAGGCTGCGCGTCACGGCGACGAGGTCAGCGAACACGGAAGAAGCGGCCGAGCATCGCAACGACAGCGATGAACATCACGACGAGATAGACCGCCACCAGCGCGACCAACGGAGCGTGTTCGAGCCGCGGAGGCTGCAGCGCGTTCGCCCGCACGACGAGCCAGTGGATGGCGCACAGCAGGACGAGCGTTGCATAGCCGAGCCAAGTGCCGAAGCGCCCGAGCGACTTCAGCGTCGCCTCGCGCCGCTCGGGTGCGAGCCAGTGGTGCTTGTTCGGCAGGTTCACGAAGCGGACCGGGATCCGTGCCGTCAGCCGGCCGAGCGAATGGAGCAGGGCCGGAACGAAGACGACGACGGCGAGCATCGCGGCCACGAACGGCGCGCGCGACATGAAGCCGTCGGCCGCGCCGTCGGCGCGGAAGTGCGAAGCGACGACGTCGGGCAGGCTGCCGGACGTCCACCAGACGAAGGCGGCAGCGGCGGCCAGGCACGCGAAGAACACCGCGCTAGCTTTCGAGAGCCGCGGAGGCGCCCATCAGCCGCTCCGGTCACGCACCCTCGAGCGTGATGAGCATGTCGAGCTCGCTCGTGCACTGCTTGCGCAGCGCGATCAGCGGCTGGTACTCGGGCGAGGTGTACCAGGCGTCGAGCGCCTGCATGTCGGGGAACTCGATGATCACGACGCGCTCCGGCCGCCAGTGGCCGCCTTCCGGAAACCGGTGGCCGGCGCCTTTGGTCAGGTAGCGACCGCCGTGTCTGGCGATCATCGGTGCGACCTTGGTTCGGTACTCGTCGAACTTGGCAGCGTCGGTGATGTTGTGCTCGACGACGAGATAGGCAGGCATCGCAATCTCCTGGAAAGGGTCAGCGCTCGACGAGCGACACTTCGCCGTTCGATCCTGCCCATCTTCACCTGCGCTGCTGCGGCGCAAGCGCGAACTCGCGCATGCGGCGCCAGCGACCCGACGAATTCTCCATCAGGACGACCGCGCGGCACACCGAGTGAAACGGAAAGAGGACGGTGATGTGCGCGGGAGCGCCCAGACGCGCCGACTCGTCGTGGCGCAGCCGCAGCGCGCCGACGAGCGGCTCGGCCTCGGGGACGACGACGATCAGCGCGGTCGCCGACACCTTGTCAGTGCTGCATCTCGAGCGCCGCGCGCAGCAGCGGATCCGCCGAGACGCGCACCGGCCCGGTGAAGGGCCGATCCATGTCGAGGATGAGGACGATCGCGGCGGTGAGGAGGAGCGATGCGACCAGGAAGCTCGCGATCACCGCAGCGCTGCTCGGCGCCCGCCACGCATAGCTCGCGAACACGAGCATCAGGCAGGCGACGACGAGCGCGACGAGCGGCGCCGGGATCGTCCCGCGCGTCGTGCCGACGATGAGCCAGCGCAGTTCCGAGATCCTGACGAACTGCTGCTGCGCGCTCTGCACGAGCGCGCGCCGCTCGGGGTCCGCGGGCTTCAGCGCGTCGATCGCGGCGCCGACGTCGTTGAGCATCCGCTCGCCTTCGCGGTCCGACGCCGTGCCCTGGTAGTCCCGGATCGCGAGCCCGGCGTGCTTGGCGTACGCGAGCAGGCGCTGGCGCGCGCCGTCGGCGTCGGCGCCGTAATGCTGCAGCCAGCGGTCGAGCATGATGAGGCCGGCGGCGAACGCGTGGACGTTGCGATCGACCGAATCGAGCGTGTTCTTGGCCGAGTTGATCAGCAGGCCGAGGATGAGCGAGGTCATGACGACGAAGACGTTGGCGGTCAGGCGCACGACGTTGACCGTCTCGTCGTCGCTGCGCCGCGAGCGATAGCGGCGCTGCAGCGCCAGGCTGCCGAGCGAGGCCGCGAGCAGGCAGGCGAAGACGGCGACGCCCCAGGCGTCCTCATCCATGGCGCACGCGTGAGCCCCGTGCCGCCGCTAGCGCCTGCCGCCGAGCACGAGCAGCAGCCCGCCGACGACGACGGCGCCGACGCCGACCCAGATCGGAAAGTTGACGGTCTTCCTTTCCTTGACCGAGAGCTCGAGCGGACCGATCTTGGCGGCGGTCTCGTCTTTGGTGTACGAGAAGCCGCCGTAGCCGAGCATGAGCGCGCCGACGACGATCAGGACGATGCCGACCAGCCTGGTGGGATTCATCGCGAAGACGGGGAGGTGGAGGAGCGCTCAGTGTCGCGGAGCCGGCGGTTCACTTCGGCGCCGCCGGCGTCAGCCCGTAGCGCGCCATGACGGCGAGCAACGCCGCCTTGTCGGGCGGGCCGCCGGCGTCGACGACGGCGGCGACGTCCCTGAAGTATTGCGCGCCGACGTCCGGAGACATCACGATCAGCGCACGCGCCGTCTCCGCGAACGGGTTCGCGAACGCGTGGACCTCGCCGCGCGGCGTTCGCATCGTCTGGCCGACGGTGAGGTCGCGCGTCTCGGCGCCGACCGAATAGCGCAACGTGCCGGCCAGCACGTACACGCACTCCTCGTTGTTCGCGTGGCTGTGCGGCGGCGGAACGTTCGACCCCGGCGGGACGGTGAGCTCGAACATGCCGAGGCTCTCCGTCGCCGAGCCGTCGACGATGTAGTCGATGCCGAGCTGGCCGATTCTGATGAGGTTGGGGTTCATGCGATCTCCTTGTCTGCGCTAGACCATCGTCGAGTAGCCGCCGTCGACCGGGATCGCGGCTCCGGTGATGAAGTCGGAAGCCGCGCTGGCGAGGAAGACCGCGATCCCCTCGAACTCGTTCGGCGTTCCCCAGCGGCCGGCGGGCGTGCGCGCGACGACGCGCTCGCTCAGCCCGGGGATCTCCGCGCGACCGGCCTGTGTCAGCTCGGTGTCGATCCAGCCCGGCAGCACCGCGTTGACCTGGATCGCGTCGGCCGCCCACGCGACGGCGAGCGACTTGGTCAGCTGCACGATCCCGCCCTTGCTGGCGCCGTACGCGGGTGCGAACGATGCACCGAAGATCGACAGCATCGAGCCGACGTTGATCACCTTGCCGCCCTGCTGCCGCTTCATCAGCGGGTACGCAGCGCGCGCGCAGAGGAATGCGCTCGACAGGTTGGTCGACAGCACTTCGTTCCACTGGGCGAGCGAAAGCTCCTGGATCGGGCCGCGGATGTTGATGCCGGCGTTGTTGACGAGGATGTCGAGGCGCCCGAATCGGCGATCGACTTCCGCGACGAGCTCGCTCACCGAGTCCTCGACGGTGACGTCGGTGCGGATCGCGACCGCCGGGGGGCCGAACGCCGAGAGCTCGCGAACCGCGGCGTCGGCCTTGCCCTGGTTGCGCGCCGCGACGACGACGCGCGCCCCCGCGCGCGCCAGCCCGCGGGCCATGCCGAGGCCGATGCCGCCGTTGCCGCCGGTGACGACGGCGACGCGCGAGGTGAGGTCGAACATGGCGGTGCTGTTCATGGACGCGATGGACGGGTGAGGGCAGCCGACGTCATCGGCGCTGCTGGTCGACAAGCTCGAGCCTGCCGACGATCGAATTGGGCCGAAGAAGCGTGCCGGGCGCAAGCACCGCGTTGGCCCCGATCCGCGAGCCGTCGCCGACCAGCGCACCGAACTTGCGAGCGGTCGCCGGCAGGCCGGCGGCGTCGTGCTCGTTGCGATGGTTGCAGACGACCGCGCCGGCTTCGAGGTTGACGTCGCTGCCGAGGATCGAGTCGCCGACGAAGTTGAAATGCGCGAGCGTCGAATCGGCAAACACGAACGACGACTTGAGCTCTGCGCCCGGCCCGACAACGCAGCCTTCGCCGAGCCAGCAGCCGCCGCGAAGATATGCGCCCGCGGCGACGAGGACGCCGCGGGAG